>CAZZXW010000064.1:0-12468 GCA_964658095.1 uncultured Parafilimonas sp.
GCTTTATTTTATAAAAACTCTAGTGGATATAAATACCTGGTTGCATTACTATCTGGTAGTGGCGGCGTTGAAACAGATCCCGTGTTTCTGGCCAGCGCTGCGCATAACATAACAAACTCAAACATTTCTGCATGGAACAATGTATACAACTGGTATAACAATAATGGATGGAGCTTATATACGCCTTCGTCATTCGTACCCGTTGCAAGGACTTTAAGTATTAACGGAATACCATTTGACTTGTCACAAAACAGGAGCTGGACAATTACAGAGAGTGATCCGATCTATACAGCCAACGGAGTTCCTAAAACACGGATTTTAAATATCAACGGAATACAGTTTGACTTAAGCCAGGACAGAACATGGACATTGCCCGGCGCACCTAACATTAATACAGGCACTGGATTTCGTATTGGTGTTGTTGGCACTGATAGCTTAAAAACATTAGTTGCCGGCAATGGTATTGCAATTGACACAACAACAAATCCTCATTCGCTAACTATTTCAATTCCTGCAGGCTCTTACTCTGAAACAGATCCTGTTTACACAGCTAACGGGGTTCCTAAAGTTCGTACGATAACAATTAACGGAGTAACACTTGATCTTAGTCAAAACAGAACATGGACAATTGCTGCAGGCAGCAATTTTAATTTTGATTCTGCCTTAGCTACAAAGACAACCGATAACTTAAACGAAGGCACAACAAATTTATATTGGACCACTGCAAGAGGCGATGCACGTTATCCGCAGCTAACTGGCAGTTATTCGAACCCTTCGTGGATAACCGGTTTACCATGGAGTAAAGTCACCGGTGCTCCATCTTTTGTAACATCAGAAACAGACCCCGTTTATACAGCGATTGGAGTTCCAAAAACACGAACGCTTACTATTAATGGAACTGCGTTCGATTTATCTGCAGACAGAAATTGGACAGTAAGCGGCGCTCCTTCAGGCACTGCAGGCGGTGATCTTTCAAGTACTTATCCAAACCCTTCTGTAACAGGCATAAGAGGTTCATCGGTGCCTTCTTTAAGCGTTGGTTATTTACATTACAACGGGAGTGCTTTTGTATGGGATTCGCCTTCTTCAGGTAGCAGTTCTTTTGCAGGTTTAAGCGATGTGAATTTTACAAGTTTGGGAAATGGTGCTATACCTTATTATAACAATTCAGCATCGAAATGGAATAATCTCCCTGTAGGCTCAAACGGGCAAATTCTTGGCATTGTGAGTGGAACACCGTCATGGACGACGCCATCTTATGTTGATACTTTTTCTCGAACCATATATACAGCGGTGCCTGGCAATGTTGCAACCACAAAACTTAATTTATTAGATACAACCAATGCAACATCATCAACCTTTTATCAATTTTCTCCATACTTACATTTTGGAGGGCGACAGTGGACTGGAGGCAATCCAAGCGGCTTTTATGATTATGAAATTGGTACAGGAATAACAGGAAACGCAAATACATCAGCTACACTTGTTTTCAAAGGGAATAGCGGCTCCGGTTATCAGGATATGATGTACCTTTTCCCTGGTGGTGCAGCTTCTGCCGCCTTTACCCAAAACATTCAAATATGGGGAACCGAACAGTTTATGAATCCAAATGGAACGGCAGCGTCCGGAACAATTGTCGGTTCAAATTATCCTTCACGACAAAGCACAATGACATTTAATACTCCGTTCCCTAGCTCATCAGGAGTTGACGGAATTGGGTTAGTAGTTGATAATGGAACACTGACCACATCGGCAGCCTACTCTCAAAATATCGCAGCCTTAAAGTTTAATTCAGGCTGGAACTTAACCGGTTCATCTTCTAACAATGTATATAATTATTGGTTCAATTGCACCGAAACAAACCTGGCCACTACAGGCAATGCAAGGTTACTGTATGTTACATTAAATAATAACGAAGTATTTGGTATAGATAATAAAAAGAATGTAAGGATTGTACGGCCGCTATTAACAAGCGGAACTACACCATCTTATACACTTGGTACAGGCGCTGGCACATCGGCAACAGCTAGCATTAACGGCAATGACATCGCAGGATATATAACCGTAAATACTGGATCATCTCCAACTGCAGCTGGTGACATCATTACGATCACCTTTGCAACCGCTTTAAGCAATACGCCAAAATCAATACAACTAACAGCATCTAACGATAGAGCAAACTTTGAAAGATCTAACTTTTATGTTGATCAATCAACTGCATCTACTACGTCTTTCAAGTTAAAAAATACTTCTTTAGGAAGTGCGCTAACGGCATCATCAACATACATTATTTATTACAACGTAACTCAATAAAAATGTCATTACAAAGATTTTCCAACACTCAAATACTTGTTGAAATCCAGGATAGGGTAATAGAACAAGTTACCCTTAAAAGAAAGGTTCTTGTGCAAAGCATAAATATTGAATTGACCGCACAAAGAGTTGCGCTCAACCTGCTTATAAAATACTATGGAGCAAACGAAGATGGCAGCTATGCAGATGAATTAAATGTACCTGGCATTACTGCCTATAATCATAGCCTTGTTGCTGATATGACAACACTTGTTGATGCAAGTACAGGGATAAAAATCTGTGACGCAGCCAATGAATATGTAGCTGATCCAAACAGCGAAGGCCAAACAATGCTTAATCCGTTACTTACCGGTAAAACATACATGTACGAGTTCGAATTATTTGCAGCAATGATGTATCAATCAACAATTGTTGCAAATGTTGCAATAGCAAAAGTGCAGTATGCCGCATCTCAAAACCAATTAGATTAAATTTTTAAACCCAATAAAAAATCAAATACTCATGAAAAAACTACTCATTTTCTTATTCGCATTTAGCAGCCTTTATGTACAGGCACACAAAATCTATCCAACAAACGGCAACCTTAATTCTATTAAATCAAGCCTTAACCCGGGCGATTCCATTGTATTGCAAAGCGCACTGCATTGGGATGTAATCTGGTTGCAATATTGGCAAAACCCAAATCCAAGTTTGCCGGTTGTTATCATCAACGACAGTGTTGGGCAAGCGGTGTTATCGCCATCTCCTGGCTTCAATAACTCTGGCTTTCAAATACAAGGCAGTTCAGGATTAAAGATAGTTGGCAGCGGATGTAAAAAAGTTCGATACGGAATTAAAATAACAGGTGGTGGATATTTTGCTGTTTCTGGTGAACTTGGTTGGACACATGATATCAAATTTGATTCTATAGAAATATATAATAAGCCTGCAGGGTTTGTTATAAAATCTGAAGTGCGTTGTGATCCTGCATTACAATTTCCAAACAACAGAATAAAAAATATAGAAGTAAAATATTGCTATGTGCATAAATGTCTTTTAGAAGGTACTTATTTTTTAAGTACAGCGCCTGAAGGAACACTTGGCACAGCTCACCCTACTGTTTATTGCAATGGTACACTTGATGCAACAATTTCAACCGGAACGCCAACAAATACGGCGCCCTTGCGTGGCAGCGGTTTTGTAATTGAGTATAACATTTTTGATTCACTGGGAAGAGCAGTTCAGCTTGCAGGAAATGATGGTGATACAGCAGTTATAGCATACAATTCAATCACGCATGTTGGAAGCGATCCTGATGGCCAGCAAGGCAATGGCTTAAACTTTGGCGGCCATTGTAGGTATTATGCACACGATAACTATTTTGATTGGATTAAAAAAGATGCAATACAAGCGCTTGGCAAATACAATCACATAGAGTATAATATTTTTGGTAATCACATTGGTAATTGCGGCATGCGCGCTAACATGGCCGACTCTGGAGCTTTTATGACAGCAGATGCGCATGATATTTATGTTGTTTCGCAAGGTGGTACAGCTTCGCCGGAAAACATGCCATATGACACTACTGAATTTATTATTGCGCATAACACGTTCGGCAATGTATCAGCAAAAGATGGTTATAATGTGTTTGTTGAATTTGGCTGGGGAAATTATTCTAAAACAAAAAACATTGTTGATAGTAACATCAATGCAAAAGTGTATGCAAGGCCTGGTGTAAATTATTTTAAATTACCCGTTGTTCCGCCAACACCACCAGTTATTGTTGTTCCTGTTGATACAATACCAAAAGATACGACACCTGTTGTTACGCCTCCTGTTGACACGACGATATCAACTTCACCGGTGGATACATCAATATCAACAACACCCGTTGATACAACAACATCAACACCGGTTGTAAAAGATACATCAATCATAAGTTATACTTACAGCAAGAAAACGCATACAGCAACATTTGTACGAGCTGATGGCATTGTGCTTAGTTATCCAAACGCAGCCAACATCAGAATAAAATACTACTTATACTTTGATGATAAGACAGGAAAATTAATTGGGTACCAGACAGTGAAGTAGTTCATATTTCACTGTCCTTTCATACAGTTTTTTTTCAATAGAAATTTGTAGTCACAATTAAAAAATAGAAATCCAACATCCAATGAAAAATTTATTTTATGTATTGCTTTCCTTCAGCATTTTACTTCTTGCTTCAATTAATGAAACAGCAACTGCACAGATCGTGAAAACAGTAACGCTTTCTAAAACCACCTTAACCAATACTGATACAGCCAGGTCTAACATCTCCGCTGATAAAACAGTATTGAGTGTTGAAGTAAGTGTTGTTAAAACGAGTGGCACTGTTGCAGGCACCGTTAAACTGCAGGGTAGTTTTGATGCTGTAAATTTTGATGATCTTAATACACTAACATTAGCAGACCAGGCATTGAACAGAAAAGTAATGGCCATACCTACGCCGTTAATTTATCCTGTTTACCGCATCATATTTATTTCTTCCGGAACAAATGTTACAACTGTAAGTGCAAAGCAATTAAGACGCACAGAGTAACAACAAATTCACTGTCCTTTCAAAGATTATCAACCTAAATCAAATTTGCATCAGTGGATATAAAAGTTCTTTTACAGGCTTTCAGGAATGATTGGTTTATCGAACCAACCGCGGCTGAACATTATGCATTACTTGCTTTTCAAATTATAACAGGCGAACGCACTTCTTTAATTGATGAGAAGTCAGAGCCTAAAGAATTTGCTTACGTTGTTAATGCTGCAGGTAAACGCATCGGCGGAATATCTGATGCAGTTGATAACGGTGTTGCAGTACTTTCTTTAGAAGGTGCAGTAATGAAACATGATTACTGTGGCACACCAGGCACACAAAGCTTAATGAAAGCTTTGCAACAAGCAAATGATAATCCCGCAGTAAGTGCAATTGTTTTACAGATCGATTCACCTGGTGGATCTGTTGACGGCACACAACAGTTTGCAAATGCTATAAAAAATTCAGCTAAGCCGGTTGTTGCTTATGTTGATGGTATGATGTGCAGCGCTGCGATGTGGATCGGTTCAGGTGCACAGCAAAGAATTGCCAGCAGCAACACAGATGTGATCGGAAGTATAGGAACCATGGCTAAGTGGAAAAACTTTGATGGTTATTATAAAACCAAAGGCATTCAATCACACGAGGTATATGCTACCAACAGCACGCAAAAAAATCTTCCTTTTCGTGAAGCTGAAGGCAGAAACGAACAAGGCCAATCTAACTACAAGCCATTAATTGAAACCTGGCTTGATCCGATGAATGATGAGTTCACCGGTAACATTCAAACAAATCTTCCTGATGCTGATAAATCAGTTTTAAACGGCAAAGCTTACATCGCAACTGATGCAAAGAAGAAAGGCCTTGTTGATAAAATAGGATCATTTAATGATGCTGTAAATGCAGCTTTAAAACTTAGTAAACAACAACAAACAACCCATCTAAAAAATATGAAATTTTCTCAAAAATATCCCAAGCTCGCTGCTGCACTTGGTGTTGATGCTGATTCAACAATTGCAGATATTAAAGTGGATGCGTTTCTTCTGAACTGTGATGCAATCGAAAATGCATTAACTGAAAATAATAATGAAGCATTAATCGCTGAACGCGATACGCTGGTATCTGAGAAAACAACACTCAGTGAAACCATTGCATCTTTAAATGCAAGCATCACGGAAAAAGATGAAGCTATTTCAACGCTTACAACAGAAAAAGAACAACTGCAATCAGACAAAACAAACCTTGAAAATGATAAGGTTACACTGAATACTAAAATAACTGAATTAGGTAAGTTAACTGCCGGCAGCTTTACAACATCTGCTGGTGAAGAAGATAAAAATGAACCTGTAGCAAAAGGCGCAAACGACTTTGATTTTCAGAAAGAAATTTATAACCGCATTTAATCAACCAAAGATCCAATATTAATAATCCAATATCCCTTTAAAAACTCAACCCTTAAAAAATGGCAATAGATGTTTCAGCAGTGGTAGGCCAATTCGGTGCTTACTATGTGGCCGGTTCAGCAAACCAGGCTAATCTCCGCAACATGTTATACAAGGCTGTAGAAACAGCTCAGTATTTCAGCAACCGTCCTACTTCAGATACCATCTGGCGTGGCACACAGGCTTCACTTGACCGTGTTATTCAACCTTTCCAGAAAGCTTACACACCAATCGGTACTATTACTTTCAAGCCTAATCAGTTTCCTTTATTCAACATAAAAATTGATAAAGACGAAACACCTGATGACCTTGAACCAACGTATGAAGGCTTCTTAGCTGACGTTGCAGACAACGAACGCGCCAACTGGCCTTTTGTAAGATGGTTTGCAGAAAATCATGTATTGCCACGTAAAGACCAGGATCTTGAAGTAAATGAATATTTCAGCGGTGTGTTTGCCACACCAACTCCGGGAACCGCCGGCAATGCAGGCACTTCAATGGATGGCATTCGTAAAGTAATTCGCGGGTACAATACTGCAGCAAGAACAAATCTTGGCAATGGCGCAATAGCAACTGGTGTAGCTGCTACAAGCGACTCTGACTTTTGCGAACAGGTTGAAGGTTTCGTTGATGGTATTCCAAGCCTTTTCCGCAAACAGCTTGATTACATTTTTATGGCGCCTGAATTATATATCAAATACAAACGCGGCAAAGTAAAAAAGTACGGTCTTCAGATTAACTACACTTCAGGCAGTGATAAAACAAACATTGAAGATTACCAAAACATCCAGGTTATAGGTTTGGAAAGCCACACCGGTAGCGGGTTGATATGGACAAGCCTTCCAACCAATCGTATACGCCCTATTAAAAAAGCAGCGCTTGCAGATACATTGAAAATTGAAAGTGCGAAACGTACAGTAAGCTTATATACCAACTGGTGGGAAGCTTTAAATTTTGAAGTACCTGAATTCATTTTCCATAACGACCAGGACTTAGCATAACTGACAAATATTTTTCAACCATAAAATCAGTTGCGCTCATTAACCCGGGCGCAACACCTTAAAAAATCATGGAACTTAAATCAGCAGATGAACTGCAACAATTACTAAACCAGGCAGAAGCCGATAAAGTTGAATTGCAAACCAGGCTTGATCATGCATTGGCTGCCAATGATGCTTTAACATTTGAAATTGAAATGCTTACTTCTGCAACTTCTAAAACACCGGCAGAAAAGAAAGAAACAGTCATCAAGCTTGATGATTATTCTTTTGAACATGATGGTGTGAAGTATGGCTTTAATTACGGCAAGCTTTCTTTAAAAGGCAATGTAATTACACCCGTTGAAGTGGTTGCTGATAAAGCATTACAGAAACATCTTGTTGAAAGCAAAACATCCATGTTGAAAGAAATTTAAACCCTATTAAACAATCCAATAAACCTTAAAACAATGGCTGGTTCAGGAATTTTTAAATCATACAAAAGAGCCGACGCGATCTTAAAAGATTCAGGCTATCAAAAAGCATTTTTAAACTTGGTGGATGACTTCACTACATTATCAGAGCCCGCTGATTCGCCCGCAAACACCGGCGATGCGATGATCATAGCTGACACACATGTATGGGCATCAGGCAAAGGCCCGATGAGCTTATACATCAATAACAAATCTTTGGAAGCGCCTGGTGAAAGCACCGGTGACCAGGGATCATTAAAAATGTTGTGGACAGTTAAATGCTTCTTGGTTGGCGACGGACCCGTTGCTGAAGACTTAGCGCTTAGCTTGTTAAACGAAGACCTGGTTGTATTTGTACAGGATCAGTGCCAGGGTGGACAAATTTTACAATTTGGCTGCGATTGCACCCCTGCAAACATTACGAAAGGATCATTTACTTCAGGTACGCTGCCTTCAGGAAGCAAAGGCTGGAGCTTTGAAATACAGAGCTACTGCAGGTACTTCTACCAGGGCGGAACACTTACAGCAAGACCGTAATAACAGACCCCGTTTTTCTCAATCCAATAAACCTCAAAGTCTCCTTCATTTTTATGAGGAGACTTTTTTATTTAAGACAAAATGTTTGAACAAGAAGACATAGACAAATTGAACGAAGGCATCGAAGGCTGGGAGCAAAAGAATCACAATGATCTGCTTTCTGAAATGGATGCATTGGATATAAAACATTCAAAATTTTCACCGAATAAAGTTCCGCTGCGCCGTGCATTAAAAAGCACGCTCAGGCAAAAGTTTGGCTTAACAAATAAGATAAGTTATACGATGCCATGCAGTGCCATCTTCCTGCACAAAGGTGTAAGCCGGGGCCATGGAAAAAACAATCCCCGCCAGGCAAAAGAATGGTATGCGCCGGTGATAGACCGCAACATTGATGAACTCGCAGATATCGTTGCTGATGGCCAGGGAACACTTGTGATTAATGCATTACAGATAAAATGAAAATGCCTTTCATTTAGATGAAAGGCACAAAAAATAAAACACAAATGGAATTTACCTGGTAGTGTTTGATTATCTTATCCATATGGTTTAGAAGAGGACGACAAGGGTTTGCAGGAATGGTTATATTTGAAGTATACAATTTAAACGACACCATATGGCAACACCCAAAAAAACATCACAACAAGAAAAACAACCTGATGCACTAATTATTGATAAAGCGTCTTTCACGGCGAAGCTTTTAGATAGAATTGAAAGCGGAAAGGAACTCTTAAACAGATCAGTTACCAATCTTACAGAATTGGAAACAAATGAAAACGATTTTTATAAGTGGAGTGATTATAATTCCGAGTATTTAAAACAGTCATTTAATAATGAACAAAACGAGTATAAAGTTAGATATGACCGAGTGAATGATCTTATGGGTTTTGGCGGCGCATATGACTCTACGCCTAACGCGAAATTAAAAAGACTTAAAGGTTATATTGGTAATAAAATAGAATTCTTAGAAAGGCTAGCAGAAAAAGTTGATATTTTAAAATCTGAAGTAGAAAGCCCTGTAGCAGCTAAGCCTGCGTTTCCCAAATCTACTACAGCAAATAACCAAATCTTTATTGTTCATGGGCACAACACAGCTATTGAACAAACTGTAGCCAGAACGATTGAAAAGCTCGGATTAACCCCGATTATTTTGCATGAACAAGCTAATGCAGGGAGAACTATCATTGAAAAATTTGAAGGCAATTCTGACGTTGGTTTTGCAATTATATTATTAACAGATGACGATGAAGGAAAAGCAAAAACAGAAGTTGATTTACGGAGCAGGGCAAGGCAAAACGTTGTGCTGGAATTAGGGTACTTTATTGGAAAGCTTGGCCGTCCAAGGGTATTGCCTCTTCACAGTGAAGGCGTTGAAATACCAAGTGATATTCACGGGCTTGTGTATGTGCCATTGGACAAAGCAGAGAACTGGAAATTTTCAATAGTTAAAGAACTTAGGGAAGCTGGCTATACAGTTGATGCAAATAAACTTCTATAGATGACCACTTAAGAGCTGCAGTTGTGCAGCAGTAATTGTAAAATTTAAATTCATGTTGTATATTGGTTAAGATTAACTATGCGCAAGAGTTACACATTAATTCAAAAACAATGGCGAAGGCTCAGTTTTGCAGGATTAAAGAGAAAAAGACAGAAGCATCCTTTTGAGCCAAGATGGATACCTGACTTTGAAAAGACCTGGACAAAAATTAAACTTGAAACTTATAAGTTGATATATGAAAAAGCTTCAGAAAGATTCCAGGAAGTATTGGATGAGTCGGAATCAATAACTAATAAGTCAACAAGGGTATTGGTTGCTGTAAGTGCTGTTATTGCTTTTTCGATAACCTATCTTCAAAAGGATAATTTATCAATGTATGTCTTGATTCCAATGACCATTATTGCCATTATTGATTTTATTTTAATTGTTTATCTTCTTCATCCAAGGGATATTATTGATAAAGGTTTCAGACCGGATGAATTGATTCCTGTTAATCTTGCTGCACCGGGGGATAAGGATCATCAGGAACAAATTTTATATTACAGCATGGTAGTATTGATACAATCAAAGATCACCTTCATGGTAAATCATAACAGGTCACGAAGCAGGTTCTATTTCGCTACAATGATATTAACGGTTGTAATAATTGTTTTGTTGATGGTTGGAGTGATAGTATCATTTGCCATGCCTGCGGATTCAAGTAATGCAAGCAGTATAATTCAGCAATAACTATCTTGTAGATGAAGATGTGCTTTCAGTACCAACAACGATAACGTCACGAGGCTTTTCTTCTGTGTTGTGATTCATTGCTTTAAGTTTATAGTGCAAATTTAATTCATTTTGAATTAAAAATCATTTTATCAATCATTTTTCAAATCGTTAAATATTGGTGTTTAGCTTAAACCTCTGGTCGAAGGTGACTCAGTAACCGGTTTAACTATAATAATTTCCCTTGGCTTTACTTCGTTATCCATTTTACAAATATACAAATTCACTGTCCTTTCCTACCCTCTTTTACGCAGCTATTTTGAATGAATGGGTTCTTCCAATATCTCTAACAAAACGGTCAATATATACATTGATCAATCAGCTGCAGAAGCTGCATTAGAAAAACTTCAGGCTAAAGCTGATGGCTATAATAAAAAGATTGATGATTGCAGAAAAAAACAGGCTGCTTTAAATGATGAGATCAACAAAGCAAGTGAAGCATCTAAAAACATTGATAAGCTTACCGAACAATATAATCTGCTGGATAAAGAAATTTCACAGCTTACTAAACAGCAACAAGAGAACGCAAATTCAATAAAAGAAACGCAGGACCAGGTTAACAATTATAGTGAGCGCTTAGATGTTGCAAAAGATAAACAGTCAAAGCTTAATGCTGAAATATTAAAAGCGGATGATGCAGGCAAAAGCACTGTAAGGTTACAAACACAATATAAAAATCTTGAAAGCGAGATAACAGTTTTAAGTGATCGTCTTGTTTCAAGCAATGCATTGCTTGATCAACAAAAAAATATCTCAACAGATCTTTCTTCAAAACTTGCCACATTAAAACAAAATCAAAAAGCAGTTAATGATGAATTAAAAAATTCAGAAGCAGCTGCCAACAGTTTAAATAAATTAGATACACAATATCAAAGCATTGAAAAAGATGTTGCCAATTATAGCAACAAGCTTAATGATAATGCTGCAGCACAAAAGAAAATTCAGGACCAGATAGATAATGGCCTGCGGCCATCATTTGCAGAACAGCAGAAACTGGTTATAAGCTTACGCAACCAGTTAAACCAAATGAGCCAGGATGCGCCGGGCTATGCTGAAAAATTTAAAGCTTATCAGAACGCATCATCCGAATTAAATAAGCTTAAAGAATCAATGAATGGTGTTGAGAAAGCACAGAACAGCTGGTTTCAGGAAGCAAAGGTTGTTGCGTTTGGTGTATTGATCGGTAATACCGTACAGCAAGCCATTGGTGCCATCACGAGTTATTTATCAGGTATTGTAACCGGTAACGCAAAATTAAGTGATAGCCTGGCTGATCTGCAACGTGTAACCGGGATTACTTCGCTTGAAGCAAAAGCTTTATACAGTGATTTAAAACAGCTTGATACCAGAACAAGCACATCCGGACTTTTAAGCATAGCCATTATCGCCGGCAAGCTTGGTGTTGCAAAAGATGATATCGTTTCATTTACTGCAGCGGTAGATAAGCTGCAGGTTGCATTAGGTGATGAACTGGGTGATGCTGATCAGATCACTACACAGCTGGGCAAAATACTTACTGTATTTGACGGTAAAGTTGATGGTGATAATATCACGCATCTTGGTAATGCGATTGTTGACCTGGCAAATAAAGGAATTGCTTCAGGACCATTTCTTGTTGATTTTGCGCAACGAGTTTCAGGTGTTGCAAAAGCTTCCAACTTAAGCTTGCCTGCCGTGTTAGGACTGGCCAGCGGATTAGAAGCAAGTGGTGCAAAAGTAGAAAGTGCCAGCACCGCTGTACAAAAGTTGCTTACTACCATGGCAACTGATTTACCAAAAGCTGCACAGATAGCAGGTGTTCCTTTAGCACAGTTTCAACAATTATTTTCAGAAAAACCGCAGGAACCTTTATTGCAATATGCCGCCGGTTTACAAAAAAATAAAGATTCATTTGCTGAAGTTGCTGCAGGTT
>CAZZXW010000065.1:0-12387 GCA_964658095.1 uncultured Parafilimonas sp.
TAAATGCTTCCGGCAAAAAACCACGTTCCCTGAAGCCATGTGTTAGTTCACCAGTTTTCGGATCAGTCCAATTCATGGCAAACACGGGAAAACCCAAACGATCACCATCACGCTTACTTAATTTTCCTTTGCCATCAGGTTTTAATATTAATGGAAGATGCGCCCATTGCGGCATGTTTTCCAAACCAAATAAATATTGCCACAATAAAATATGAACAGGCGATGATGGCAGCCATTCTTCACCGCGAAACGCATGTGTAATTTGCATCAGGTAATCATCAACAATAACAGCAAGATGATAAGTGGGCATTCCATCCGCTTTCAATAAAACCTTGTCATCAACCTGTGATGTATTAAAGTTTACTTCACCACGAATCATATCAACAAAACTTATTGTTTCATCTGCAGGCATTTTAATTCTTACCACATAAGAAACATTTTCATCAAGCAATTTTTTTGTTTCATCATCACTTAACACTAATGAGTTTTTCATCTCACTGCGTGATGAAATATTGTATTGGAAATTTGAGACTGCTTTACGCTTTTCTTCAAGTGCCTGCGGTGTATCAAATGCATAATAAGCATTGCCTTGCATGATTAATTTTTCAGCATATTGCTTATACATTTCTTTTCTCTCACTCTGGCGATAAGGTGCATATTCGCCACCATGAATAACGCTTTCATCCGGTTCAAGACCACACCATTTCAGGCATTCAAAAATGTATGCTTCAGCACCTTCAACAAAACGGTTCTGATCAGTATCTTCTATGCGAACAATAAAATCTCCGTTATTATGCTTTGCAAATAAATAATTAAACAGCACTGTACGCATGCCGCCAATATGCAAGCCACCAGTTGGTGAAGGTGCAAAACGTACCCTGACTTTTTTGCTCATGCTGCGAAGATAGGAGTTACGGGAAAGGAGATAGAATTTGGATATGTGCTTGTTTAACTTGGTTGATGTTCAAATGTTTTATTACAATTATCAATAAAATCCAGCACTTCATCTTTGCCTTGCTTTGTTATTACGCTGGTTATAAAATAGCGTGGCAAAAATTGCCAGCTTTCCCGCATTTTATCAAAAAATAATTTTACGTTTCTTTCAACAGCGCCGGGCTTTTCTTTGTCTGCTTTTGTAAATACAATTACAAACGGCAATTGCCATTCACCCAAATCATTGATGAAATCAAAATCAATTTGCTGAGGCTCATGGCGCACATCAATCAAAACAAAAATGTTTAAAAGATTTTCACGCTTACGCAAATAATCTTCAATCATCCTGCTCCATTGTTTTCTTTGTTGCTGTGATCTTTTTGCATAACCATAACCAGGCAGATCAACCAAATACCAATTTGTTTTTTTGTTTGATTTTGTTGATGGTGTGCTTTCAATATTATAATGATTGATGAGTTGCGTTTTGCCTGGCGTTACAGAAATTTTTGCAAGCTTTGAATTATTGCAAAGCATGTTTATTAAAGATGATTTGCCCACATTGCTTCTGCCAATAAAGGCATACTCAGGCTTGTCTGGTTTGGGACATTTATCAATAGAAGGACTTGATATAAGATATGAAGCTTTTGTAATAAGCATCTGCAAATGTAACTAAAGCCATTGCTGCCTGGAAGAAGGTGATTAATAACTAAAATGTGTTGTTAGAACAACAAATAGGTGAATGATATAAATTTCAGCGCAAAACATTATTACGGCAATGGTGTATGGAAACAGATGAAGCCAGTTAAAATCTTTGAAAATTTCTTTTTTATGCTGATTTGAAATAAGCCTGTCCACGTAGATTATTTACGTTAAAATACAATAATAATTTTTCAAAAAAAATTGAATGGTGAGTGATTAGTGTTCATGTGGATTTTTTAAACTATCCGCCGGGTATTTAGCTTCCATTTGCTTTTTGATACCTTCACTCCAGTTTTCGACAGCTGTTTTTTGCGCATCTGTTAGAATTGCATCTTTATGTATCCATGTGTACGATAATAACGGCATTTCTTTTTTTTCGATTTGCTTTTTAACCTCTGAAATTTTATCATATTGCCGCCAGATTGGATACGTAGTATATTCATTCATATTAAATGAACGCGTACCGTCTTCTACATGATTGGCTAAGAACCAGGCAACCGGCTGCAAATTATTATACCATGGATATCTGGTGTTGTTGGTGTGGCAATCTTTACAGGCAACTACTAAAATTGAATCTACATCCGCAGGTATGGGATAAACTGTTGAGATATCATTTGGTTGCGGACCGTTATGAATATTTTTTGCAGGCCTGATAAACTGTATTGCAACAAAAATGAGGAACAGTACCAGGAAGAATTTTTTTATCATGATGAAATATTTACCTGTTGGTTGCAAGAATATTACCCGTCATTTCTTTTGGAACGGGCAGATCCATAAACGTAAGAATTATTGGCGCTACATCGCCCAGCTTACCAGGCTTAACTTCACCTTTCCATGCTTTGTCAATTATAAAAAAAGGAACAAGGTTTAATGAATGTTGCGTGTTGGGTGAACCATCTTCGTTTATTTCATAATCTGCATTGCCATGATCAGCTAACAGAAAGATGGTATAATCATGTTCAAGTGCTGCTGTTATAACTTTTTCAACACAGGCATCAACAGTTTCTACTGCTTTTATAACTGATTCCCAAACGCCCGTATGGCCAACCATATCTGCATTTGCAAAGTTCAGGCAAATAAAATCTGATGACTCATTGTTTATTTCAGGCAACAGTTTTTCCGTTACTTCATAAGCGCTCATTTCCGGCTTCAGATCATACGTTGCTACTTTTGGTGATTGCACTAAAATCCTGCTTTCTCCATTAAACGGCGTTTCTCTTCCGCCACTGAAAAAGAAAGTAACATGCGGATATTTTTCTGTTTCTGCAATGCGTATTTGCTTCTTATTATTTTGTTCAAGTATCTCACCAATTGTATTATTCAGGTTGTCATTTTCAAATATGATATGTACATCTTTGAATGTTTTATCATACTCCGTCATAGTTGTATAATACAATTTTAATGCATGCATTTGTTGTTCAGGAAAGTTCTGTTGTGTTAATGCTAAAGTAATTTCCCGGCAACGGTCTGTGCGAAAATTAACGCAGATAACGGCATCACCATCTTTTATAGTGGTTAAAGGTTGTTGTGCTTCGTTTACAATAACAGTTGGCTTAATAAATTCATCGGTAATATTTTCTTTGTATGATGTTTCAATGGCTTCTGTTGCATTTGTTGCTTTAATGCCTTCGCCTTTAACCAACGCATCATACGCCAGCTTGATTCTTTCCCAGCGTTTATCGCGATCCATTGCATAATAACGGCCGCTAATGGTTGCAATTTTGCCAACTGTTTTATCTAAATGTTCCTGTAGATTTTTTATGAAACTTAAACCGCTGTGCGGATCAGTATCTCTGCCGTCAGTAAATGCGTGTACATATACTTCATTCAAACCTTGTGCTGCGCAAACTGTTGTTATTGCCTTAAGATGAATTGTATGAGAATGCACGCCACCATCACTTACCAAACCTATTATGTGCAAAGGCTTATTGTTATCTTTCGCATATTTAATTGCATTCTGCAAGTGTTCATTTTTTTGAAATTCGCCATCCCGGATTGCAACGTTAATACGTTGCAATTCCTGGTACACAACTCTGCCTGCACCAAGATTTAAATGACCCACTTCGCTGTTGCCCATTTGTCCATCAGGCAAGCCAACCGCTTCTCCGCAGGTAACCAAAGTTGTGTTTGGATACTTTTTATACAAGCTGCTAACAAAGGGCGTTTTTGCATGCTGAATGGCATCAGATTCATACACTTTACCCAAGCCCCAGCCATCCATTATAATTAACATTGCTCGTTTACTCATGACGTAAAACTACATAGTTTTAAATATGTGTGTTAATTGATTTATTATTTCATTACAAGATAAAGTACTATAAATTTTACAAAGCATTTCACAGTTATGAAACAAACCATCTTAAACAAGAAGCTGTATCTTTAGTCTATAAATTCAATATAAGTTATAATGAAAAAGATTTTTACCATACTTGGGTTTATGTTTTCGATTGCAGCGTTTGCACAAAAAAGCGATGGAGTTGTAAGTGCCTTAAAAAGCGGTGATGCAGCTAAGTTCAGCAGTTATTTTGATAATACGGTTGATGTTAAACTCCCAAAACAAAATGAAATGCAAAACGTAAACAAGGCTGAAGCCACTACTGCTATCAGGAACTTTTTTACCACTAACAACATAAACAGTTTTGAAGTTATATCACAACGCGAAATGAGTGGTACAATGTATATAGCCGGTAAATTAAAGAGTGCTTCACAGGATTACAATTTAACGGTGATGCTTAAAAATAAAGGTGATAATGCCTCAGTAATAACAGTAAGAATTAATTAAATTTCCTCGCTTTATGCGGGTTTATTTGAAAAGATATTTTACTATTCCTGCATTTTTCGTGCAACTTTAGTCACCAGGTTTCTTGGAAACAATCTTAAGCTCTGAGCCATTAAATAATTTTTTGTTCCGTGAATAGCAACCGTTTTTCCTTTCATCATTGCCTTGTAACCATAAGCTGCAACGTCTTTACTTGAAGGCAATTTCCTGTCTTTCACCATTTTGCTGTTATGCATATCAGCAATATTTTGAAACCCGCTTTGTGTTGGCCCGGGACATAGTGCAGTTACTGTAACACCTTTATCTTGAAGTTCATTTGCCATCGCTTCACTTAAGCTTAAAACATAACTTTTAGTAGCAAAATAAACGGCCATTAGCGGCCCCGGCTGGAATGCTGCAGTTGATGCAACGTTCATTATTTTGCCTCTTTCGTTTTTAATCATATCTTTTACATATAGCCAGCTTAAACGGGTGAGCGCTTTAATGTTCAGAGCAATCATGCCACTTAATTTTTCCCAGTCGGCATTATGAAAAAATGCATAATCTCCAAAACCTGCATTATTTACTAAATACTTTACCTGCAGGTTATGAAAATTTGTGAACGCATATACTTCATCCACCTGTTTTGCATCGGTTAAATCTTTGGCAAGTACATGTACCTGCACTTTATATTTTTCTCTAAGCTCATCTGCAAGCTTGTTAATTATATCTTCACTGCGTGCTACAAGTGTTACATTATGCTTGTGCTTTGCAAATTGTTTGGCAAGTTCTAAACCAATGCCAGATGAAGCACCGGTAATTAAGGCTGTGGTCATAATTTAATTTACGACATAACTGATGTTTCCGTTTTTATCATCTTTCAGTTGTATGCCGAGGGTTTGCAATTCGTTACGTATTTTATCGCTGGTAGCGTAATCTTTTTTTATACGCGCTTCTTTGCGCATGGTAATCAGTAGTTGTATTACGCCGTCAAGCTTATCGTTATCATTACCTGATTCAGACTTTAAACCTAATATATCTTCAACAAATAATTGTATATTTTGTTTAAGCAGTTGCATGGTTTCTTCACTTAATGCATTTGCTGCAACATGCTGATCTTTTATTCCATTAATGACCGGAACCAGCTCAAACATATTTGCCAGCACTTTTGCTGTGCTGAAATCATCATTCATAAATTCATTAAACTCGTTTAAAAGCTTATTTACTTTTTGATCAAGCTCACTGTTAATAGTTGATTGTTGTGCATTTACAGATGGCAGCTTTTTTAAATTCTCGTACGCTTCCCATAAACGCTTTAATCCTTTTTCGCTTGCCTGCAACGCTTCATTACTGAAATCTAACGTGGAACGATAATGTGTTTGCAAAATGAAAAAGCGGATAACCATTGGATGATACGCCTGTTCAAGAATTGGGTTGTTGCCACTAAAGAGTTGGGTAAGCGTTATTACATTATTATAACTCTTGCCCATCTTTTTGCCATTGATGGTGATCATATTATTATGAATCCAGTAACGGGCAGGTATTTTATGATTGCAAACATTGCTTTGTGCGATCTCACATTCATGATGCGGAAACAATAAATCCATACCGCCTCCGTGAATATCAAATTGCTCACCAAGGTATTTTGTGCTCATGGCAGAGCATTCAATATGCCAGCCGGGAAAACCCATGCCCCAGGGGCTTGTCCATCGCATAATATGTTCAGGCGGTGCATTTTTCCATAAGGCAAAATCTGCGGTGTTGCGTTTTTCTGTTTGATTATCCAGGTCTCTTGTTGTAGCGATCATTTCATCCAAAATCCTTCCGCTTAACATGCCATAAGGCTCATGCTTTTTTGAAAAATCAGTATTGTATTTTTCAACATCAAAATAAACAGAGCCATTAGTTTCATAAGCATAACCATCTGCAATTATTTTTTCAATCATGCTTATTTGCTCGGTTATATGACCGGTAGCAGTAGGTTCAATTGAAGGATCAAGATTGTTTAACTGGCGCATTGCCCAATGAAAAAGATTGGTGTATTTGGTAACCAGTTCCATTGGTTCCAGCTTTTCAAGAATTGCTTTTTTTGAAATCTTATCTTCTGCAGCACGGCCTTCTTCTTCAAAATGGCCTGCATCAGTTATGTTGCGTACATAACGCACTTTGTAACCCAAATGCATTAACCACCGATAAACAATATCAAAAGTTACATAAGGCCGCGCATGACCTAAATGGCTTTCGCCGCTTACAGTTGGCCCGCATACATATAAGCCAACATGGCCGGCAGTAATAGGTTTAAAAACTTCTTTTTCTCTTGTAAGTGAATTGTGTACTTTCAGTTCGCTCATTAAACAAATTTCAAAAATGCAAGCAAAGAAAGATAAATTTTCTTGTATGAAAGATCATAGTTATTGCTTCATCTTTAGATCGCTGACAAGCATTACATGATCGCTTAGGTTTTCATCCACCGTTCCATATTGTTTTATGATGAAGGAAGTATCGGGCAGAATATAATCTATGCGTAGCATGGGTGCCAGCGAGCCGTATGTTTTGCCTACTCCAAGGCTTTTTGCAAGGAAGGCATCTTGCCGCAGGTTTCGGATGTGCGCATATGTATAAGAGTTAGGCACATCATTAAAATCTCCACAAACAACAGAAGCATGATTGCAGGCATCCGTTTGAGTACGCACAATATCTGCCTGCTGGCCACGTGTTGTAAATGCGGCTTTCATCTTTTTAAAAATATTTTTTGATGCTTCTATTGATTGTTCATCGCGCTGTTTTATTTTATTCATCTCTGCGTAATCTCCATTATTAAAACCGAAAGATTGCAGGTGCGTTGTATAAATGCGCACCGTATCATCAAACACCTTTATATCAATATAAATAAGGCTTCCGGTAAATGTGCCGGGATAATCAATTTTACCTGAATCTATAATGGGATATTTTGAAAAAAGTATTGAACCTGAAGTGTAATAGCCGTTCTCTTTATCAAAATCTTTTGAATAAAAATAGTAAGGATATTGTTTTGTAAACAAGCCAATGTTATCGGCACCTTCACCTTGTGTATAAGAATGATTGAATTCCTGCAGGCAAATGATATCAGGCTTAAGGTCAAGAACAGATTGCGCAAGCTCTGTTCTGTTATGCTGTTTAATTTCCCTGTTGTTGCTTAAGCCGTACATGTTGGCAACGTTCCAGCTGATGATGCGAAAACTGCTGTCAGGTTTTTTACTGATGTCGCTGCTGTGTATGTTAAAAGCAAACGTAACACTTACCTGTTTTGCGCCTAAAATCAAAATAAAAAAAGGAACTATAACAAGCCTTGGCTTTACTATCAGCCAAAAGAAAAATATAAAAATCATTATGAAAAAAAGATAGGGAAATGTAAGCCCGAGAAAACCGACAAGCCACCAGTGCTGCGGGTTTAAATAAGGTGTAATAACGCTTAGCAGGTAAAGAAAACAAATGATGAATGTAACAATAAGCAATATGCTTTTTACGGTGCTGCGTATTAAACTTACTGACATGCGTAAATATAACGAATGAATGGAAACATTATTTCCAGCGCAGATCTGCTATAACCGGATAATGATCTGAAAGTTTGCGCCTGATAACCATGCATTGCTCAACTTTAAAGGCAGTATCTGCAAAGCAGTAATCAATGCGTAGCGTGGGCAGAATTTTATAAAATGTTGCCCCTATGCCTGAACCTTTTGCAAGGAATGCATCAGTGCAATTGCCTTTAATAATGCGGTAATTATAAGAACATGGTGTTGCATTCATATCGCCGCAATAAATATTTGCATACGGGCTTTTATTAAGTGTGTTGCGAATAATGTTTGCTTCGTTCTGATGCAGTTGTTCTGTTTCGCGCAACTGGTGTTCAACAAGCCTTTTTCTGTGGTATGTAATTTTATAAACATTGCTACCTGAAGTATCTGAATACATCATGTACGATGCAAGATGCGCTGTATAAATATTTACAGGCTTGTTATTAAAATGTATGGTTGCATAAATAAGGTTTTCATCCAAATCTTCATTACGAATGCTAATGCGCCCTGTATCATAAAACGGATGTTTTGAAAATAAAGCCACACCTCTTATTTCAGCATCTGCGTCAAGCAATTTAGTACGCACCTGGTCTTTGGAAAGATACTTGAATTTGTAACCAAGCGAATCTAATTCATGATTTACGGAAACGCGCCATGGGCTGTTTACTACTTCAGTATATTCCTGCACACATATCACATCTGGATTGGTTTGTTTTATAAGATCAAGCATGTTTGTACGCACTTGTGAGCCATGTAAAAGATTTACGAAATCTTCTACATTCCATGTCATTACTCTTAATGTTGAATCGCTTTTATTATAAACCCATGACTTTGGCGAGTTAAAGGCAAATGAATTAAAAAGATTTTTTACACCGCAACAAATACATATCAATAAGATAAAACTTAATTTTTTATTTACGATAAGATTGATGATAATGAGCAACACCATCAATAAAAATAAATAAGGAAAAGCCAGTGCAAAAAAAACGGCTGGTGAAAAATGATCGGGTTGTATGTATGCGCTAAAAGCGGAAACAAGAAAAATGAGCGCAACTATTATACAGCCTATGCGCCAGCCTGATTTTAAAAAAAATTTCATTTTGATTATAAAGCAGCCTGGTTGTTACAACTTATCTTCCTGGCTGGCTTTCTTTAAAAAATCTTTTTCTTCATCTGATAGAAAATGGTAGCCATTCTGGTGAATCTTATCTAAAATTTCGTCAAGCCTTTGTTGTGTTACATGCAAAGTTTTTTCGTAAGGCTTTCTTGTTGGCTTATAATATAGTTGATTGGTTTTAACTTTTTTCTCCGGGTTAAAGAGATCATTAATCCAGTTGGCAAACCTGCTCATCCATGCACCGGGATCATAACCTTTTTTCAATTGTTTTACAAATACAAAACCGGTTAATCCGCTTGCAATATGAGATATGGCAACAGCACTGTTTTGAACACCAATAGTACCAAAATCAATAGTAACAAAGATTACTGTGATTATCCAGATAGGTATGCCGCCGTTCAGCATTTGAAACAACCTGTAATCCGGCGCCAGTATTGTAGTTGCAATGGCAACTGCTATAACCGGGGCTGCTGCGCCAGTTTCAGAAAGTAAAGGCACATCAGCGTGTAAGGAAGGAATAATATTGGCTGATATTAAAAAAACAATTCCGCCAATAAAGCCGCCATATGCATAGACAGGAATGAGTTTATTATTGCCTGTGAGGTCTTGCAGAATATAGCCGAAGCACCACAGCCAAAGCATGCTGCTGATAAGGTACCATAAATTATCATGTGTGAACATGTAGGTTATAATGGTCCACGGCCGTGATAAAAATTTATAACCGCTTGCCGGCAATGCCATCCAGTCTGCTATTTCAGTTTGAAAATGCTGCAGCCCGTTTTCATTGCCAATCTGGTAAACAAGCTTAATAAAAAGCAACCCTAAAAAAACAACTGAATTAATAATAATAAGCCAGGTAAGTGCATTATTATCTTCACCCAGCAGTATCCTGTTTCTTTTATTTTGTTCACGTACCGGCATCGAATAAAATTAATACTTAAAATAATTTAATAAAATGTTCGCCTGTTATTTTTGTTCCAAAAGTATACTAACACCAAACCAAATATTGCGCCGCCCAAATGTGCCACATGCGCAACATTATCGCCGGCACTATTTTGTAAAGCCATCACTAACTCAAACCCTGCATATATTAATACGAACCATTTAGCCTTTAGCGGCAAAAAGAAATATAAATAAATAACAGTGTTAGGAAAGAGATAACCAAATGCTGCAAGGCAACCGAAAATGGCGCCAGAAGCACCTAAAGTTGGTTCATTTAAACGATCTGTTATAAACTGGTTTGATAAACTCATCGCCTGCTGTGCAGCGTTACCATCAGAAGGGTTTAATTGCCATTGTTGCAGAATTTCTGAAGCACCCTGATAAACATTGCCCAGTTTTTCTTTCGTATAAAAAATTGTAAAGTTACCAACATCAAAATGTTCTTTTAATGCATAGTAATTATTTAATAAACTGTTTGTTTCAAAATATAAAACAGTCATGTGTGCAAATGCAGCGCCTAAGCCACAAACAAAATAAAAAATGAGAAAGCGTTTTGCACCCCAAACATTTTCCAGTATTGAGCCAAACATCCATAAGGCAAACATGTTCGAAAAAATATGCGCAATGCTGCCATGCATAAATAAATGCGTAACAAATTGCCAAGGCTTAAATAATGGGCTTTGCCAGGTATGCAACGCAAAAAGATCTTCCAGCGGAGAGCCGTGCGAAAACGTTTGCTGTGCTATAAATACCAGCACATTTATAATGATAAGATTTTTAATGATTGATGGTAAAATCTGGAAACTACCTGGCCTGAACTCTCTCATCTTTTATGTTGTTCTTAATTTTAACTGTACTACATTTTCTATGTGATGTGTATGCGGAAACATGTCAACCGGCTGAATTTTTTCAACACTATATTTCACATCCAGCAAACTTAAATCCCTTGCTTGTGTAGCCGGGTTACAGCTTACATACACGATAAGCGGCGATTGTATTTCAAGCAGTTTATCTGTAAGTTTGGCATTTAAACCGGCTCTTGGTGGATCAACAATTATAACGTCAGCCTTCTGCTCGGCAAAAAAATTATCTGAACAAACATCTGTTACATCACCTGTATAAAAAACAGCGTTTGTAATGTTATTAAGCGCTGCATTTTCCTGTGCATCTTTAACTGCTTCCTGTATCATTTCAACACCAATAATTTGTTTTGCATCGGCACTTACAAAAATACCAATGCTGCCGGTGCCGCAATAAAGATCATATACAATTTCATTGTTTGTTAATTCTGCAAAACTGCGGGTAATTGTATATAGTTTTTCAGCTTGCTTTGTATTGGTTTGAAAAAAAGATTTTACACTGATTTTAAATTTGAAATTTCCCAGCTGCTCGATGATAAACCCCTTGCCTTTTACAACCTGCGGAACAAGATCAAAAATGCTGTCGTTTGTTTTTTCATTAATAGTATATAAGAGCGTGGTTATTTGCGGAAAGCTGCTTAGAATAAAATCAAACAGCAATTGCATTTTTGCTTCATCATATTTAGCAAGCACAAGGTTTATCATAATTTCACCGGTGGTTGCAATGCGTACAAGCATATTACGAAGCCAGCCTGTATGCAACCTGAAATCATAAAAAGGAAAATTATTTTTTCTTGCAAAATCAGCAACCGCATTTCTTATTATGTTCGTTGGTTCCTGCTGTAAAAAACAGGTTTTAATATCAACCACTTTATCAAACAAACCTTTCGCATAAAAGCCGGCTACATTATTTACACCGGCAGATTTAATATTAATGCCTTCATTACGCATCTCCCTGAATGTATTTTCAGGAATAAATTGCTTGGCTGAAAATGCGTATTCTAATTTATTCCGGTAAAACTTTGTTTCATCAGCACCAATAATATTATTTATAAAAGGCAGGTTTGTTTTACCGATGCGTTGCAACACATCAACTACCTGCTGCTGTTTATAAACAAGTTGCTTTTCATACGGAAGCATTTGCCACTGGCAACCACCACATACACCAAAATGCGGGCAAAATGGTTCAATTCTTTCTTTTGAAAAAGCATGAAAGCGAAGCGGAAAACCTTCTGCCCAGTCTTTTTTGTTTTTATAAAGCTGTGCATCCACCACATCACCAGGAACGGTATTTTCAATAAACACAACTTTGCCGTTATGCCTGGCAAGCGATTTGCCTTCTGCAGCATAATTTTCAACCAATAATTCTTTTAATATAAGCGGCGGTTTATAATATCTCACTGCGGCAAATGTAAAATATCAATGTATCTGTTTGCTGAAACAATTCGTTTTCAATTGCAATCGGTCACCTGTTTTACATACACTTAACAAATGCAAAAAGATATTGAAATATATTTACGC
>CAZZXW010000066.1:0-12267 GCA_964658095.1 uncultured Parafilimonas sp.
AACGGTTGCAGTGCTTAAGTTATGCGCTAATGGAATAGCAAGTAACACAAGAGCTGCGGCACTTATCAAACAAAAAATAATTACAGCAAGCCAGTGAATTTTACGCAACACAATACCTGCAATAAATCTTCCCGCAGCTGTTGATGCAGCAAGTATGCTTGCCATTTGAATGCTTAATGCAGTTGGCAAATGCAATACCTGTTTATTAAAAGTAGGCAGCCAGCTCATAATGCTTTGTTCAATCAACACATAAAAAAATGCACTGAAAATAAATACAAGCACAACCGGAACAATGATAAGCTGCAGCATATCTGCAAAGTCTTTAGACAGTGGTTCCCGTTCTGTATTTTTTATGGATGATTCATCAAGCGGCGAACTAAGCAGTAATAAAAATGCAACGATACAAATGCCTGCAAGCAGGTAATAAACCTTAAGCCATGCCGTAGATTGCGGATGTTTATCATCTACAAAAGCACTGAAAATAAAATAACCGGCAAGTATGCCGATCATAAAAAAACTTTCTATAAAGTTCATGAAACTTGCATGGTCTTTTTTATTGTTGGTAACAATACCAATGGTTGCATAAACAGAAACCTTTATCAGCGCAAAGCTTACTCCGGTTACGGCAAACAAAACTTTCGTCATGGCAAAACCGCTAATGTTTGGCATAACTAAACAAGCAATTGTTACAAGCGCTAATGCAATAAGCATTGCGTTTTTATAACCTATGCGTATTATGTAAGAAGCAACAATGAAAGAAGTAATAGCAATGCTTAGATCTTTAAAAGCTTCAAGCACACTGGCGGCACCTTGTGAAATGCCATAATTGTTTTGAACCTGCAGTATAACCGTTCCAACACTGTTTAATAAAATAGCAAAAACAAAATAGTTTAAAAACAGCGACAGCTTAATTCTCCAGTTAGCCATAGCAAGCATTTAGTTAAGCATTGAAAATACATATTTCATTCAAAACAACATTAAACTGTTTTCTTAACACGTTATGCAACATTTATAATCGTTGATGAGTTATAAAGAAAATTAATTAATTTCAGTTTCAAATAAATCCAATGAAGTTGTTATCAGAAACATGGTTTGCAGATGGATACATTGATTTTGAATTAAAGAAATACACTTTGCTTGCTTACCTGCAGGAAATAAATAAATATTTTCATGAGCATAAATTATATCCGCAATTAGCTGATGTAATTTTTCATTACAACAACCTTGTTGCCTTTAGGGAAAATAAAAAATTTCTACAAGAACAATTTCCTAAAAAGTTTACCGGCATTCAGTTAGAAAGGTTGCAGGTTTTGTATGAACAGATGATGAAAGATGATGAGCTGATGCAGCAATTAGAAGAAATAATACATTATGCAGCACAACAAATGCGTACAACTATAACCAGCGGAACAGAGTTATATGAAATGGTAGAAGACAAATTAAAAATTTCGCCTGTCGGCATAATTCCGCTTGAACAAAGTGAAGGTTACTTTTTTTTAAGCAACAACATTTCGCTAACCCGCGTTTATGAATACCGTTTAAGCATTTATGAAAAGCATGATGAAAAATTCAGAAGCATGCGCACAGAATTTATAGATTCATGGTATAGAACCATCAGCAATACTTATGAGCACATAAAATCTGAACTTCTAAAAAGCAGAACACATTTGCCAAATCCTGCTGTATATCTTATACATGCAGAAGTAAATCTGCCTATTGAAGAAACGCTGTTACCGGTAGCCAAACGGTCATTAGTAAGATACATTTCCGTAAATATTTAAATTGGAGACTTAATTTTTTTTTCCAATTAATATATTTCTATATTGGGCTCTAATAATCCACATTAATCTATCTTAAAACATTTCAAATGAGATTTAAACTCTACTCAACATTATTATTGATTGTAGTTGCAAGCCTTGCACTCGAAAAATTAAAGGCACAGCAATTACAGCCAAAAACGCTTACGCAAATTCAAAGTCTTGTAGATGAAAAAGCAACAAGAACGCCTGCTGAAAGAAAAATAAGCTCCATGTTATTACAGGCGGTACGGGAAAAGCAAAACATTCCTATGGCTCAAGGTGTTACCTTAAGACCAGCTAATGTAAATGCAGATCAAAACGGAAAAGTATCCGTTGATATAAAAGGTAATGTTACAGATGTGCTGTTATCTAAAATTCAATCACTTGGCGGCAAAATTATTTACCCGTCTTTCACATACCACACGGTAAGAGCAATAGTAAATCTTGCTGATGTAAAAACAATAGCAGCTTTTCCACAGGTAACATTTATACAGGCCGCTGTTCCAAGCAAACTGGTTGATAAACCTGCTGCACCTTCAGTTGTTGAGGCGCAAAACAAAAAGCACGAAGATGAGATACGTAAAAAGCTGATCAGCTATTTACAAAAGAATTATCCAAATAAAATGGCAGGCAACAGCCCTGTTACATCAGAAGGCGACCGTACACATAGGGCTGATGATGCCCGTAATACGTATGGTTATTCTGGTGCAGGCATTAAAATAGGTGTTTTATCTGACAGCTATGATGCATTAGGCGGCGCCTCTACAGATATTTTAAATGGTGATCTTCCGGGCGCTAAAAATCCGCTTGGTTATACAACACCCGTTACCGTATTGCAGGATTATAGTGGTGGTGAAGATGAAGGTAGAGCCATGCTGCATATTATTCATGACATTGTTCCAAAAGCACAACTTTATTTTGCTACCGCTGATGAAAGTGAAGCAGGCTTTGCAGATAATATAAAAGCCTTGCGTTCAATATATCATTGCGATATTATTATAGATGATGTTGAATACCTTGATGAGCCACCATTCCAGGATGGTATCGTTGCACAGGCTGTTAACAGCGTTATAGCAGATGGCGCCATGTATTTTGCTTCTGCCGGCAATGCAGGTTCTGTTACAAAAAACACTTCCGGGGTTTATGAAGGTGATTTTAATGACATAGGTTCTCCTGTTTTTGGTGATACTACCAAGCATGGAACTATACATAACTTTGGCACACAAGCAACACCAATAACAGGTGATTCAGCTTTTTATTCAGGTTATTATTTTCTTGAATGGGCAGATCCCTTAGGCAAATCAGCAAACGATTATGATTTGTTTCTTGTAAGTAGTTCAGGCGATGTTGTTGATGCTTCAACAGATGTGCAGGATACTACAGGCGACCCTTTTGAATATTTATATACAAGTGTGTCTGCAGGTGACAGAATTGTTGTCTTCAAAACTTCAGCTGCAAAACGCAGAGCATTTCATCTGAATGCAGGTTTTGCAAGTGGAGGGTCACAGGGGCTTGGTATTTTTACCAATGGCCAGGTCTTTGGTCATAATTGTGCGGCCGAAGCATTTTCAGTTGCTGCCACGCCGGCTGCTGCACCATTTAGTGCAGGGCAACCAAGCGGGCCATATCCAAAACCCTTTGATTCAACAAACCAGGTTGAAACATTTTCGTCTGACGGGCCACGCCGTATCTTTTTCAATGCTGATACTACTCCAGTTACATCAGGCAATTATTTATTTTCTACAGGTGGCGGTATAATAAGATATAAACCTGATCTTACTGCTGCAGACGGTGTTTTAACACAAACAACCAACGCAAGTTTTTTTGATCCTTTTTACGGTACATCTGCTGCCGCACCACATGCAGGTGCTATAGCCGGGTTGCTTAAATCTGCTAATCCGGATTTAACGCCTGCACAGATAAGAAACTTATTAAAATCAACTGCACTTGATATTGAAGCACATGGTGTTGATGATGTAAGTGGCCATGGCATAATACAAGCATTTCAGGCTATGCAGCAATTAAATCCAAAAGCTTATGCTGTGCTTACTTTAGATACAGCTTATGCTGTTGATGGAGCCGGATCAAATAATAATGGTTACGTTGAACCTGGTGAAACCGGTAATCTTGTTATTGGCTTAAAAAACAGTGCTCTTGCATCTGCTACTAATGTAAGAGTTATTTTAACTACAAAAACATCCGGCATTACCATACTTCAGGATTCAGTTTTTTATAATAAGATTGATTCAAACGGAGGCGTTTCTATAAACACTGCCAACCCTTTTATATTCAAAGCGGATAGTTCTCTTAGCTGCGGCACCGTAATCACCTTTACAGTAACAGTTAAATATAAGGGTGGCCAATTTGGAAGTAAGGTAATTTCCTACCAGCTAACATTAGGTAAACAGCCATATAAAAATATTGCTGCTACATTGGGCACGCCTGCAGCAGGTACGGGTTATGTTATAACAACAGGCAAGCAAACCGGCAGGTTAAGCAGGGATGGTAACATTGCAGTGTGTGGTACAACAGCTGTTAATCCCGGGTTAATTGAAACTACAGGTGCCCGTACTTATGACGCTTATAAATTCACCAATACAAACAGCACAAGCCAATGTATACAGGTATCCTTAATATCAACTTATGGCATTGGTCTTTATTGTGTGGCTTATAATGATAGTGGCTTTATTCCAAATACACCAAATGTAAATTTTGTGGCTGCACAAGGCAGTTCAGGTAGTACACAAAATTTTAGTTTTGATGCGCCTGCCGGCAAATCTTTTACTATAGTTGTACATGAAGTTGACACCGCAACATTAACCGGCGCACCATACACCTTAAGTGTTTCTTTAGCTTTTTGCTCCCAAACTGTATTGGCAGTTAACCTGTTTAATCTTACTGCACAGCCAGACCAGGCAAAGCAACAAATTCCATTACACTGGACGGTTGCAGATGATCAGCAGACACGTTTTTACGAAATACAGCGCAGCACAGATGGCATACATTTCACCAGCCTGCAAACTGTAGCATCTGCTTTATCAGCATCGCAGAAAACATATAATTACACTGATAAAACACCGGCTTACGGAGATAACTATTACAGAATTAAAAAGGTTGACGTAAATGGTGTTATTGCTTACAGTAATGTTGTGAAAGCTGCACTGCAAACAACAAGCGATGTTACATTGATGCCAAACCCGGCTTCAACTTATATTAATATTAGTTCAAAAAACAACATGAGCCAGGTACAATTATTTGATTCAAAAGGCCAGTTATTGCAAACTATAAAACCGCAAAGCAACTTCTATAAATTAGAAACAAACAAGCTTGCAGGTGGCCAGTACTTTGTTCGCATTCAAACAAGCAGTGGAATTTTAAACGAAAAATTTATCAAACAATAATTCTAATTATTAAGTAAACTTAAAGCCGTTACAATTGTAACGGCTTTTTTTATACATCAAGTGGACAAATTTTTTTTTATATTTCTTAATCCTATTAAATAAATCAATTATTTTGAATTAACTGAGTAAGCTTTTTTTGATTGATGACGTATGCAATCATTAATCATCTTATAGAGAAAACAAACTATGCTGTTTAAATATTAACCGCTAATAATTTTCAATTAAATGCTTTTTAATTCAATTTCCTTTATTATATTCTTTTTTATAGTAACCACCCTGTACTTTTTACTTCCACCTAAATTCCGTTTAATTTTATTATTAGTTGCCAGCTGCATTTTTTATATGGCTTTTGTACCAGTATATATTCTTATACTCGGCTTTACAATAGTGGTAGATTATTTTGCCGGTATTTTAATTGAAAAAGAAAGTGGTGCAAGGCGTAAACTTTACTTATCAGCAAGCCTGATAGCCAACATTGGCATTCTTGCAGTATTTAAGTACTATAATTTTATATCTGATAATATAAATCATCTCTTTTCTTTTTTACATGTTAACACATCTGTATCATACCTTAATATTTTACTTCCAATCGGTTTATCGTTCCATACGTTCCAGGCAATGAGTTATACAATAGAAGTTTACAGGGGGCGGCAGCAGTCAGTTAAAAATTTCGGTATTTATTCCTTGTATGTAATGTTCTACCCGCAATTGGTAGCCGGACCTATTGAAAGGCCGCAGAATCTTTTACATCAATTTCAGGAGGAACATTATTTTAATTATGAACGTTTGGCAAAGGGGTTAAGAAGAATGCTATGGGGGTTTTTTAAAAAAATTGTTGTTGCAGACAGGCTTGCTTTATATGTAAATGCAGTATATAGTTATGTTGATCAGCATACATCACCTTCGCTTATATTGGCAAGCATATTTTTTTCGCTGCAGATCTATTGCGATTTTTCAGGCTATGTTGATATTGCATTGGGTGCTGCAGAAATAATGGGTTTTAATTTGATGGAAAATTTTAAACGGCCTTATTTTTCAAAAACAATCAGTGAGTTTTGGTCCCGCTGGCATATTTCACTTTCAACATGGTTTAAAGATTATTTATACATACCGCTTGGTGGTAACCGTGTATCTGTACCACGATGGTATTTGAATCTTTTGATTGTTTTTTTAATAAGTGGCTTATGGCATGGTGCCAACTGGACTTATATTATCTGGGGTTTTCTTAATGGATTATATCTTGTTCTGGCCATTGTTTTTGCAAAATTGAAAATTAAGGTCAATCAAGTAACCGGTATTTCTAAATTTAGACGACTGCACTCTTTTATACAAATCATAACCACCTTTTTTCTTATTTGCTTTGCATTCATTTTTTTCAGAGCAAACAGTGTAAGTGATGCGTTTAAAATAGTAAAAAAGATATTTCAATTTAAAGGAAAACTTTATGTGCATGAAGATATTTTTTATGCATTTATTGGTGTTTTAATATTGTTTTTAGTAGAAGTGGTAAAAGAATATTTTCCTGAAAAAAAATTTCTTATGCAAAGTAAAAATTCGTTTGTACGATTTTTTTCCTATGCAATAATTATTCTTTTAATGCTTACTATAGGTGTATTTGACGGTGGGCAGTTTATATATTTTAAGTTTTAAAAATTGGAATATTGTAATCTCCAACCTTTAAGGTAAATGATGCCAATCTCTACTCAAGCGCAGGTAAAAAAACTTTTCATCAGGCTAATTATTTTTTGTGTTTTAATGTATGTGTTAGATGCTGTTGTAGGCGCAGGTTTGAAATACCTTTATTTCTCAAACAAAGAGGGCAGGTATTATGATCTTACTTATGCAATTGATTCAACAAAAGCTGATGTTATAGTTGTTGGTTCATCAAGAGGCAAGAACGATTATGTTGCGCAGGATATTGAAGACAGCCTGCACTTAACCTGTTATAATGCTGCTTATGAAGGTGCACACTTTCTGCATCAGTATGCTGTTATTAAATCCATACTAAACCGGCATCATCCCAAAATTTTAATCTGGGATTATTGGCAGGGGTTAGAAGAGGATCCTCAAAATTATTTGGAATTAAGCACAATACTTCCCTACTATAATCATGAATTAATAAAGCCAATTATAGATTTGCGTGGGCCTTATGAGCGTTATAAATTAGTTTCAAAAATTTACCCTTATAATTCAACCATAATATATAACCTTAATAAAAAAATTCATTTTTATAAGAACACCGAAAAAGATGCTTCGCGTAAAGGCTTTACGCCGCTGTTTGGTGTATGGAAAGAAAAAATACAAGTACTCGATAAAATTACAAGCCCAATAGATTCTGTAAATACAGCCGCTTATTTAAATGTTATTAATTTTTGTAAGCTTAATAATATCAAGCTATATATTGTAATCTCACCTCATTACGGCATATACAAAAGCCCACCGAATTATGACAGTATTGCAAAAGCTTTAGCCATTGAAAATAACATTCCATTTTTAGATTTTTCAAACGACAGCACTTTTATAAAATCCTATAATCCATATTTCAGTAACCGTATTCATCTTAATGAAACCGGTGCGAAAATTTTTACTAAAGAATTCATATCCAAAATAAAAAAAAGCTGATATATACATTAAGGTTAATTCTGCCTACGTAGATCCTTTTATATTCTTAGCATTCTGATATTATCTTTTTGTTAAGCGCAGAAAATTCATAATTAGTTCATCATTTGTTAATCTGCGTTTATAATGACATGTTATTCACGCTGATACTTTTGCCGCTTCATTTAAAACTATTTGTTATGAGGCAAGCATTACTTCTTAAGTCAGCTTTTTTTTGTTTATTAATTATGCTTTTGGGATTTAAAATCCAGGCGCAAAGCATATTGCTGCATGGAAGAATAACAGATTCATCCACGCAACAACCAATATCCAATGCAACTATTTCTTCAGGTAAACAACATGCGCTATCAGATGCACAGGGAAACTTCTCAATCAATGCAGAACAAGGCAGGCAGCTTGCTGTAAATTTTATTGGTTACAATTCACAGTCAATAACAGTAACCGGTATAGATTTTTTAAACATTGTTCTATCGCAATCAACGCAGCAATTGAATGATGTTGTAGTAACAGCAACGGGCATTAAAAAAGAAGCAAGGCGTTTGGGGTATTCGTTACAAACCGTGGATGCATCAGCATTTACAAAAGCCCGTGAACCAGATCCCATCAATTCTTTGAAAGGTAATGTTGCAGGCTTAACTGTTAACATTACTTCTGAAATTGGTCATTCACCTGATGTAATTATGAGAGGTGAAACAGGTGTGTTATACGTTGTAGATGGCGTACCTATCAGCTCAGATACTTATAATATTAATGCTGATGATATAGAATCTTTCTCAATATTGAAAGGGCCAAGCGCTGCAGCATTGTATGGTTTTCAAGGTCAAAATGGTGCTATCATTATTAATACAAAAAAAGGTACAAAAGATAAAAGAGGTTTACAGGTAACATTCAATAACAGCACTCAATTTAATGGTGGCTTTATAGCATTACCTAAATATAATGATGAATATGGCCCCGGTGATAATGGCAAGTATGCGTTTGGTGGAGGTGGCTCCAGCAGTGCATCATATTTTGGAAATGGTGCAGTGGGTGTAGGTGTAAATGATTATGATTATGATGTGTGGGGACCACAATTTAGGGGTCAGCTTATCCCACAGTTCGATGGCGAATATGATCCTAATCAAACCTACACAACCACATTTGCGGACGGTACTAAATATACAGGCCACGTAAAGCCAACACCCTGGATTGCTCGTGGAAAAGATAACCTGAAAAATTTCTTGCAGACCGGTTTATTACAAACCAATAGCATATCTGTGAGTTCATCAACTGAAAAAACAGATTTCCGACTTTCATTAGGAAACACTTATCAGCAGGGCATTGTACCTAACACAAAGCTTAACAATGGTAATTTTACAGCAAGCCTTACACAAAGGTTTAATGACAAGCTGAGTGCTACTGCTTATTTTAATTACAGCAGGCAATCAACACCAAACATACCAGATGTAAACTATGGCCCTAACAGTATCATTTATAATATTATCATTTGGGCAGGTGCTGACTGGAGTGTTAACCAGCCAAATATTCGCAATTACTGGCAGCCAGGGAAAGTAGGCATTCAACAAAACTTTGCTGAATATTATCGTTATAATAATCCATGGTTCATGTCGTATGAATGGCTACGCGGACATTATCAAAACAATGAATACGGATATATTTCATTAAACTACAAGCTTAATAAAGATATAGACTTCCAGTTCAGGCCCAGCATGACAGCTTACGATATGTTTAATTCAGAAAAGCTGCCTTACTCAGCTGATGTATATGGACGCGAATTAAGACAAGGCGATTACAGGGAAGATAGAAGATCTTTATTTGAATCGAATGAAGAATTACAGGCAAGGTTTAATCATAACAGTTATTTCGGATTTTTAGATGTTTCCGCATTAGCTGGCGCTAACGTAAGAGATTTTAGTTTTAATTCAGATTTTGAATCTACTAACTATCTTAATGTACCAGGCATTTATTCTTTTTCAAACTCGCAGGGAGCCCTTACCGGCAGCAGCTTTAATTCAAGCCTGCTGGTATTAAGCGCTTACTATTCTGTTGATGCAGGCTATAAGTCTTACGTTACTGCAAACGTAACAGGACGTGTTGATAAATCATCATCACTTCCATCAAATACCAACAGCTATTATTATCCTTCATTTAATCTTGCAACAGTTATATCAGAATACGTGCATTTGCCTAAAGTGATCTCATTTTTTAAACTAAGAGGCTCTTATGCCGAAAGTAAAGCAGGTGGCACCACTCCATATTTTTCTCCTGATGTTAGCTCTACACCTGCAGCAGGTTATGGATATACTTATAACTCACCGTATGGTGGGCCTACTTACCTGTTTAAACAAACTTATAATCAGGCACCTACTTATAACAGCCAAAGCAGCGCTAAATACAGCGATCAGCTGATTGATCCAAACATTTATACTAATGACAGAAAAGCTTTAGAATTTGGCGCTGACATACGGTTCCTCGAGAACAAAATTGCTTTAGATGTTACAAGATATCATTACAAAAATGTTGGAATTGTAAGTCAAAATATACCTGATGCCACCGGCTACTCTACTTATCTTACAAATGGAAATGTATATTCCAACAACGGGTGGGAAGCAACATTAAATGCAAAAGCCATTACCAATCCTAAAGGGCTTAGCTGGAACATTACTGTAAACTATTCAACCTCTGTAAGAAAGTGGATTAAATTTTCCAATCCAGATAATTATGAATACAATGGTCAGAGGCTTGATCTTGTATATGGAGATGCTTTTGTAAGAACGCCTGATGGAAAAATGGTTATTGATAAATCAAGTGGCGTTTACCTGCGTTATTCAGATCTTGGCGTATCGGCAAAAAAAGTATATGGTCATGCAGATCCGGATTTTCAATGGGGCGTTATAAACTCATTTAGTTATAAAAACTTTTCACTGCATTTTCAATTTGATGGAGTTGTTGGTGGCGTAATGGAAGACTATGTAAGAAAGAAAACATTGCAGGGTGGCCGTCATATTGAAAGTGCTACAGGTGCATTTGGCGCAGCACGCCCGTCTGACGAAGCAAACATAGCAGCTTATACGGGTGATGGGGTTAACTTAACAGGAGCACCTATTGAATTAGATCCGATTACTGGTCAAATTATTAATATGAAGGATCTGACGGAAACTGTTAATGTAACCAAAAGCCAGGTACAACCTTTTGTTACACGCATGGCTTCTATACCTGATCTTGACATTATCAAGAAAACTTATGCAAAGCTCAGAGAAGTAACACTATCATACAATTTACCACAAAGTTTAATAGGTAGCAGATCATTTATAAGAGGAGCAAGCGTATCACTTGTTGGCAGAAATCTTTTATACTTTTTCCCGAGTCGTTATAAAGATGTTGACGTTGACCAGTACACACAAGATTCCGGCTCTGGCTTGCAAACACCTACAGTGCGCAGCTATGGCTTTAATGTTAACCTGACTTTTTAAATCAAAAATCAAAGAAAGAATTTATGAAATATCTTAAATACATTACGATGTTTTGTGCAGGAGCTATACTTATCGCATCCTGTAAAAAACAAATAGAAGAAAAACAAGAAAATCCCAACAATCCTGAAAGTGTGCCTGCACAATTAATATTAGGTACTATACTTACAGATATATCCGGTACAGGAAGCGCAGGCAGCCTTGGCGGTATTAACTCATGGAACAATGTACATGCATGGAATCAATATCATTGCCAGAACTATGATTATTATGGCAATAACATTTACTCGTGGACTGGAGATAACAGCAGCTATGATCCATATCTTGTAATCAAGAATGTACAAAAGATGGACAGTGAATATACAGTAAGAGGCGGCTCTGCAGTAAATCCTTATGAAGCTATAGGTAGGTTTGTAGACGCTTATTATTATTATAATCTTGCCATGCTTTTTGGTGATGTGCCTTTGTCAGATGCGCTGAAAGGCGCTGTTGATCTAACTCCTGCATATACTGATCAAAAAGATGTTTTCAAATATGTATTAAATGAGTTGGATACAGCTAATACTGAAATTACAGCACTTGTTACCAAAGGTGATTATACACTTTCTTCTTCGCAGGATATTTATTACGGCGGCGATCTCTCGAAATGGCAAAAAGCAGTAAACGCATATAAGCTTAGAGTGTTGATAGAACTTAGCGCCAAAGCTTCTGATGCATCTTTAAATATTCCAACGCAGTTTGCTGCTATAGTAAATAACCCATCCAAATATCCTGTGTTTACAAGCCAGGATGATGATTTAAAGTTTGTGTATAATCCTGGTGGTACCAATACTTACAGCACGTATCCGTTCAACCCAAGCAATTTTGGTTCTATAGCACAGCGGTTTAATATGGCTGCAACTTATGTAAGCACCTTAACCAATCTTAAGGATCCACGTGTGTTTATAACATGCGAGCCAGCTGCCGCTTTATGGGATA
>CAZZXW010000067.1:0-6526 GCA_964658095.1 uncultured Parafilimonas sp.
ATTGCGCATAATATAATTGGTGAATTGAAAGGCAGTGAACATCCTGAACAGATCATAACTATCGGCGGGCATTTAGATAGCTGGTATCCTGCAGAAGGCGCTAATGATGATGGTACAGGCATTGTGCAGACCATTGAAGTATTGCGTGTTTTAAAAGCATTAAATTATCAACCAAAACATACACTGCATTTTGTGTTGTTTGCCAACGAAGAAAACGGCAGCCGTGGTGCAAAACAATATGCTGATGAAGCTAAGCGCAATAACGAACAACACATATTTGCTTTGGAAAGTGATGCCGGCGGTTTTACGCCACGTGGTTTTGCTTTTGATATAACAGACAATGCGGTTATGCAAAAAATTAATGCATGGAAACCTCTATTTACACCTTATTATGGCGACCGGTTTGATGTAGGTGAAGCAGGTGCAGATGTTGGTTTTTTAAAAGAAGCTTTTCATACGCCGCAGGCAGGTTTAAACCCAGATAGCCAGCGTTATTTTTATATTCATCATGCAGCAACAGATGTTTTAGAAAATGTAGATATACGTGAAATGAAGTTGGGCGCCATTAACATGGCTGCACTTATTTATTTAGTTGACAAATATGGTTTGCAATAAAAATTTATAACGTTGAAAATATAATGTATGAGTACAACAACAGAAACAAATGACATCATCAAAGAATTAATTTCATTGCTTACAAAAGCAAATGCACATGCCTCTTTTAATGATGCAATTAGTAATATTCCGTTTGAAGATTTGGGTAAAAAACCAAATGATTTACCGTATAGTATCTGGCAATTAACAGAGCATATTCGCATTGCACAAAATGATATTCTTGATTTTTGCATCAATAAAGATTATAAAGAACTTGAATGGCCGAAAGATTATTGGGTTAAAGAAGATGCGCCAAACAATGAAGCAACATGGAAAGAATCAATTGAAAAAATTAAAAAAGATTTGAAAGAATTTATTGAGTTGCTAAAGAATAAAAAAGATGAACTAACCAAACCACTTGAACACGGCAAAGGCCAAACATTGTTACGGGAAGCTTTATTAATTGCAGATCATACAAGTTATCATACAGGCGAAATAATTTTATTAAGAAGGTTATTAGGCAACTGGAAAAGTTAATACACCAGGTCTTCATAAGCAGCTTGTAATTCATTGTAAGCATGCTGATCATTTGCAGCTTTTGCAGCGTTCATTCCTTTTTCATAACAGGCAATGGCTGCTTCTGAATTTCCAGCTCTTTCAAGCAATTTTCCTAAATGATAATAAGAACCAATGTAACCAGGCGAAGCAGATAATATCGCTTCAAATAATGCTTTTGCCTGTTCATCATCACCTTGTTTAATATATTCTAAAGCCAGTGCATGACGCAAAAAATTATCATCAGGCGTCTGTTGTAAATACTCCAAAATTTTTTCAATCCTGTTCATGCCTAAAATTAAAAACCACCGCCGTAAAGCGATGGTTTGTTTTCATAAAAGTTATTCGATTCTTAGTCGTTGGTTAGATGTTCTGCCTGCAGCATCTGTAATACTTATAAAATAATCTCCATGCGGTATGCGCACATTTAAATTTAAATTGTTATTACCTGCATTTAAAGAAGTTCTTGATGCATAGAATTGCTGGCCCAATGTATTTTGAATGTGTATTATAACCTGCTGTACTTTATCAGATTTATAGTTTACAACAAAATTGCCATGTGAAGGGTTCGGTGCAACACTAAAAGATGGTGCTATGTTTGCAACCCCTGCAGCTATCGTTGCTTTAACAACGGCAATGTGATATATGGTTCCGTTGGTTTCATTGGCTATATATAATTCACGCTTATTATCCTGGCCAAAACAAGTATATGAATTAGCGTCACCCGTGTAAAGATCCTGTTCTGTTGCATGTGGATAATCAATTTGCAGTGTTCTGAATTTACCGCTGCAATAATCAGTAAATAAATATTTGCCTTGCAGAAAAGTATACCTGCTGCCGCGATAAATGTAGCCGCCGATTATAGCACAATCTCCGGTTGAATGATCGTATTCATACACCGGCGATTGATAAAATGATTGCGGATTACAGCCTGCAGTGTTATATGCATGAAAGCCTTCATAACAACGCCAGCCATAATTTTTGCCACCTTTTTTTATACTTTGAAAATTTACTTCTTCATAATTGTCCTGTCCAACATCAGCAATTATCATATTAGTATGCGCAGAATCAAAACTCCATCTCCACGGGTTGCGTAAACCAAGTGCCCATATTTCAGGCCGGTAATTAGATGAATCAACAAAAGGGTTAGTTGGAGGTATTATATAAGCAGAAGTAGGTGTTCCGTGGTGTACATCAATACGCAAAATTTTACCCAATAAACTTTGTGGGTTTTGTGCATTATTATTTGGATCGCCACCGCTGCCACCATCACCGGTTGAAATATATAAATAACCATCTGTGCCAAAATGTATACAGCCACCTTTATGATTGGTGAATGGTTGTTGTATGTTTAGTATCTTATGTTCAGAAGAAGCATTGGCAACATTTCTTGAAGATGATACTTTAAAACGTGACACTTGTGTACTGCCGGTAGTATCTATGTAATAAACATAAAAAGAACCATTAGTTGTGTAGTTAGGATCAAACGCAAGGCCAAGCAAGCCCTGTTCACCACTGTATCTTACTCTTTTGCTTATATCAAGAAAGGGCTTTGAAAGTCTTGTGCCTGTTGAATCAGCAATATAAATCTGCCCTGATTCCTGAACAATAAAAAGACGGCTGTCCCCACAGTTTTCAATTGCAACCGGTGCCGTGTAGCCTGTAGAAAATTGTTGTAGTGAAAGCGTTGCTTGTGCATGAGATAAATAATAGTTTAAAAGAAATAACATTAAAAGTGTAAAGTGCTTTTTCATAATGCAAGTTTTTAAGATTAGATAATAAGTAATACGGATTAATTATAACAGACTAAAATTAGGTTTTGTTTGGAATGAAAACGCATTGCTGGCAAAAACACTTTAGATATTTAAAAGATTCATACATTCATTTGAATAAATGAAAAAGCCGCTTCATATTTTGAGGCGGCTTTTCTTTATGACCTATAAATTTAATGTGCTGGCAAATTAAATGAACCATTGCTTATTAACAAAGAGTCTGAACCATTGCCGCTGTTGCTGAAGAACTCACCACTAAAAGTACCTGAAACAGTTGCATCATTAAGCGTTGATATAACTATTTGCAAAGGATGGCTTGTAAAAGGCTTAAACCCGGCACCAAAAATTGCTGACACATCTGTAGTGCCCGGATTATAATCGCCGGCAATAGTATATTCATTTGTTCCTGTTTCAATGTATGTACCTGCCGTTATGGGTTTAAGATTTTGAGTGATCTGAAAACCTAATCCTTCAAGTGATGAACCGCCAGCACCGGCTGATAGTGCAATTGAATAAACAGTGCCTGTATTAATTACGGTAACCAGCGGATTGCTTGTATAAGTTTTTTCTGTTCCGCCAATAGTTGCTTTGATATAATAAGTTGAACTGTTTTTGCTATCCGAATCTTTCTTACAGGAAAAAAAGAAAAAAGTAAAAATTAGAAACACGGAAAGTAAAATCGATTTTTTCATTTGAGTTTAGTTATAAAATAATTATGATTTATAAAGAGTAATAAAACGCTGTAATCGTAAAGATTATTATTGCATCATTTTTATAAACTCATCAAAGAGATAGCGGCTGTCATGCGGGCCTGGCGTGCTTTCTGGGTGATATTGCACACTGAAGGCAGGCTTATTTTTCATGCGTATTCCTTCTATACTTTCATCGTTTAAGTTGGTGTGTGTTATCTCAATTTCATTATTATCACGCACAGCATCAGGCACCACACCAAACCCATGATTTTGCGTAGTGATCTCACATAGATTTGAAATAACATTTTTTACCGGATGATTCAAACCTCTGTGCCCATGATGCATTTTAAATGTAGGAATATCATTCGCCAAAGCCAGCAACTGGTGACCTAAACAAATACCAAATAAAGGTTTATTTTCTTTCAATAAATCTTTTACAGTATTGATGGCATAAGGCATTGCTGCAGGATCGCCGGGACCATTTGAAATAAAATATCCATCAGCATTAAAAGCTTTTAATTCTTCTGTTGATGTTCTTGCAGGAAACACTTTTATATGTACATCTCTGTTTGCAAGCGAAGTAAGTATGTGTTGTTTTACACCATAATCAACCACAGCCACTTTTATATGATTGTTGTTATCACCAACTTCATAAATTCTATCGGTGCTTACAACACTTGCCAGTTCAAGCCCATCCATGTCGGGCACTTTATCAAGTTCATTTTTTAAAGAACCTATATCAGTAATTTCAGATGAAATAATGCAGTTCATTGCTCCGCTTGCACGTATATGCGCAACCAGTGAACGTGTATCAATGCCTTCAATCGCAACAATATTATTTGCCTTTAAATAAGCATCAAGGCTGCCTGTTGCCTGATATCTTGAAAATTTATCTTCGAGGTTTCTGCCAATTAATCCCCTGATTTTTACAGACGTGCTTTCCTGGTCAAATTGATTCACACCATAATTACCAACATGTACATTGTTCATTATAAGAATCTGGCCATAATAACTTGGATCGGTAAAGACTTCCTGGTAACCAGTCATGCCGGTATTAAAACATATCTCACCTGTTGCAGTTCCGATTTTGCCAAATGCTTTGCCTTGAAAAAAAGTTCCGTCTTGTAAAAGAAGAAATGCGTTTTGTTGTGTATGCGGCATTTTTGAATGTTATTTCAAAATACAAAAAAAATGTATCAGCTTCAAATTATATGATAAAGTTTTCCAGATAACTAGATTAAACAAAAGGATGGTTATTTTTTAATTAAATAAAGTGATTGAACCCGATTTTTTTCTTTGTTAAATATTTTGTTCTTATTTTTCCCGGCTTTTTAAAAATTTATAACGATTGCCGGAATTACAAGCATGTTATTTGTTTGTGTTTATCCTGATTATATGAAAGCTGCCATCAGCATTATTCAAATTTTTCTATCACCGCATAATCGTATATGCGCTTTTCTTGTTAATCAATCATTTCATCTACCTGACAAAAAATCTCTGTATGAAAATTCTTGACATTAAGGTTATGCGCGGACCAAACTATTGGTCAACTTATCGCCATAAACTAATTGTAATGAAGTTAGATCTTGAAGAATCTGAAGAATATCCAACCAATAAAATTGATGGGTTTGCTGATAGGTTGCAGGAACTGATGCCATCTTTATACTCACACAGGTGTTCTGAAAAAAAACCCGGTGGCTTCTTTGAACGCGTACGCCAGGGCACATGGCTTGGTCATGTAATTGAGCATGTTGCTTTGGAGATACAATCGCTGGCAGGTATGCAATGTGGTTTTGGGAGAACACGTTCTACAAATACGGCCGGCGTGTATCATGTTGTGTTCTCTTACCAGCTTGAAAATGCCGGCGTCTACGCCGCAAAAGCAGCAGTAAAAATTGTGCAGGCTTTGGAAAGTGATATGCATTATGATATCTCAAAAGATATAAAAGAATTATCACGTATTAATAAGAATGAAAATCTTGGGCCGAGCACGCAGGCAATTGTGAATGAAGCCATCAAAAAGGGTATACCTTATAAACGGCTGGATAATGAATCATTGTTAAGATTAGGGCAAGGTGTTCATCAGAAATTAATTCGTGCAACGGTGGCTTGTTCAACAAGTAGTATTGGTGTTGAGATTGCTTCTGATAAAGAAGAAACTAAACGTCTTTTATCTGAATCATTTATTCCTTTTCCAAAAGGCAGCACTATAAGTAATGTTGATGAATTAAATGAAGTGATTGACAGGCTTGGTTTTCCGCTGGTGATAAAGCCGGTTAACGGCAATCATGGTAAAGCTGTTACAACTAATATTCTAACAACGCAACAAGCACAACAAGCATTTGAAATTGCAAAAGAAATATCGGAAAAAGTTATTGTTGAAAGATTTATTATTGGTACAGATTACCGTTTGCTTGTTGTGAATTATAAATTAGCTGCTGTTGCCAAAAGAACGCCTGCATCTGTTATGGGTGATGATGCATCAACTATAAAAGAGTTGATTGATGAAACGAATAACGATCCGCGCCGCGGTGATGATCATGAAAAAGTTTTAACTACGATAAAGGTAGATAGTGTTACCAATTCAATATTGGTTCAAAAAAATCTTACGCTTAATTCCATTCTGCCAATTGGTGAAATTTTATATTTAAAAGATACAGCAAATTTAAGCACCGGCGGCACTGCAAAAGATGTAACAGATATTGTGCATCCATCTATCATTTTTCTGGCTGAAAGAATTGCACGCTTAATGAACCTTGATATCTGCGGTATTGATATAATTGCACAAGACATTCATCAGCCGCTTTCAGAAACAAATGGCGTTGTGCTGGAAGTGAATGCAGGCCCGGGTTTCCGCATGCATCTCGCACCATCAACAGGCACAGGCAGAAACGTGGCTGAACCAGTTATTGA
>CAZZXW010000067.1:6536-12261 GCA_964658095.1 uncultured Parafilimonas sp.
GTTGTTTCCGAACAACGCGTCTTCGCGTATTCCTGTTGTTGCGGTTACAGGCACCAATGGTAAAACAACGGTTACCCGTTTAATTGCACACATCGCAACGCAGGCTGGCCACTCTGTTGGCTTTACAACTACTGATGGTATTTATATTCAAAACCAACCCATTTATTATGGCGATTGCAGCGGCCCTGCAAGTGCAGAAGTTGTGTTGCGTGATCCCGTTGTTGATTTTGCTGTGCTTGAATCTGCACGTGGCGGCATTCTAAGAGCCGGTTTGGGTTTTGATAAATGCAACATTGGTATTGTTACAAATGTTACCGAAGATCATTTGGGTTTAGGCGATATACATACTTTACAGGATCTTGCCAGGGTAAAATCTGTTGTGCCGCGCAGCGTGTTTAATGATGGTTATGCAATTTTAAATGCAGATGATGATCTTGTTTTTGAAATGAAGGATGATGTTGATTGCAATGTGGCTTTATTTAGTTTACATGCAGATAATAAACGCATACAAGAACATTGCGAAAATGGCGGCATTGCTGCATTTATAGAGAACGAAACAATCGTTGTTTGCAAGGGTGAATGGAAAACAAACATTGCAAAAATTGATGAGATGCCACTTACACTAAACGGCAGATCAGAATGCATGACGCAGAATATTTTGCCTGCTGTTTTAACTGCTGTTATTTATAATTTTAATATTGAAACCATATGTGCTGCATTGAAATCATTTGTGCCATCTGCTGAAACAACGCCGGGCAGAATGAATATTTTTCGCTTTAAAAACTTTGAGGTAATGATTGATTATGCGCATAATAATGATGGCTTTGTTCAGCTTAAAAAATTTATGGATAAAACAAAAGCATCAATTAAAATCGGGATTATTGCTTCTCCCGGCGACAGGCGTGATGAAGACATAAAGAATGTTGGTTTTCTTGCAGGGCAAATGTTTGATGAAATTATTATTCGCCATGATAAAGACAGCAGAGGCAGGACAAAAGAACAGCTAACACAACTTTCAATGCTTGGCATTATGAAAGCCAATCCAAATGCTGTTATTAATATAATTTCTGATGAACTTGAAGCGGTACAACATGCAATGGATAACGCAAGAGAAAACGCATTCATTGTTTTATGCACTGATAAAGTGAGAGAAAGTATTGATTATATTTCTAAAGCGCTTGAGGCGGAAAAGCAGATAAATAAGAAGGAACATCGAAAAAGCTTTATAGCTTTAAGCAAATAAGTAAATTAATAAGATTTATAGCTGTTTTCATTTCTTAATGTAACAAGTTAAAGTCAGTTTACAGAAACTGACATATCCACTGCGTTGGTTTCAATTATAGAACGAATTAGTGCGAAACGTTTTAAGAATTCTTCCCAAATAGCATATTGCATTTCTGTTTCAAGTATTAGTTTGTTATAGTTGTCAATAGCATTGTTTGCATAATCTATGATTGTTTTGTTATCATCACTCCAAATAGAAACAAATCCTCTAAATGCATCATCGTCTTTATCAAAACTTACAATGTCAACAGAATTGGTTTCGTAATTATTTAAGTGCTTGCTTTTTATATCATCATATTCCTCCCACACATCAAAATTTTCAGTGGCATCAATAAACGCCGAATTTAATGCAGAACAATTATTTGTTTCTTCGTCAAGCTTATCTAATAAAGAGCCATAAGTAAGCACTTCATCATTTACTTTAGTTACCTGTTCACTTATTTTTGCCGCTTTCTTTGCCCGGGAAATATCAACAACGATAAAACCATCTGCCAGTTTACTTAATGCAGCAATTTTCGTTTTAATATCCATAAGTGCAACCCGTACTTTTTCAATATGTTTATTAAGGTTGCTGCAATTGCTCATTAATTCTTTACCCTTTTCTTTAAGTAGCGTTTCTTTATCATGCAGTTTAAGATAAGCGTTTACTAATGATTCATCATCTGCTGTCCACGGTTTTGATTCATCAACAGAAAAAGATATTTTTCGGGTAGGGTGTTCATAAACTTTTTGTACCATAGCCTGGTTTTGATTATTGTTTATAATAGGATATTTGAAAACACATAGTTAAACGTTATAGAGGCGCTATCATTGTATATCATTTCTTTTTTATTATATTTTCGGTTTCATCTGAATTAATAATCAATGCTTTTGTTTGTAAAAGATATACTGGATTAAGATGCAACTATCAAGGCAAATGAAGTATAGACAAAGTATTTAAAAATAGATGAAACAGCGTTCTGACGATCACAAAGATGATAAGAATTACTACTATACAATTTTGGCTGGTCAAGCCATGCTTTTACAAATGCAGTTGTTAGCGGCAGCCTTTGTTAATAAAATGTACGCTTGTATCATTTCTTAAAGATCATTCCATTTTTTATAACCATATCAACCGATTCAACATTATTAATGTCTTGAAGCGGGTTTTTATACAGTATCAGAAGATTTGCAATTTTGTTGGTTGAAAGAGTGCCGTATTTATCGTTTATACCCAATGCCTTCGCTCCGTTTAATGTTGCAGCTATGATAGCATCAATTGAAGTAAAACCAGCATCAGTTACCAGGAGCTCCATTTCTTTTTGCACAAATTCTACTTGGTCATCATCTGTGCCGGCATCTATAATTACACCAGCCTTATATGCCTGCCTGGTTATGCGCATCCCTAACTCATAGTCATAGCGCATGGAAGAATCCTGCGCTGCCCATTGTTTATATGTTAATAATGTTGCATCAAGTATCGTGTTATGTTGTTTCATCAGCTGGAAAAACGAAGAGTAGTCAGGTGTAACCTTGTTCCAAAAAATGCTGTCATGAAATGTATTCTTCCACGCAGAAGGTATAGAATCCAATTTTTCATGAATTAATAAAGGTGAGTGAGAAATAGGATTTACTCCGGCCTTCACTATATCAGATGGCTTTGCATCATTAAGCCATGCATGCCCCCAAACAATCATGTTCTGCTTATGTGCTTCATCAACAATTTTATTAACCATCAACGGAGATAAATTGGCATATAATTTTATACCGGCTGCTCCTGTACCTTTTGCTTCAGCGATGGCTAATACTAAGTTAGTAGAGTCTGTAACGGCAAGCATATAAGGCATCTTTCCTGAAACTCCACCTTTGGAGGATGTCTCCGTTCGTGGGTCATTAAAAAACACAGGGCCAGCCATCAATGCCGAATAATAAATATCAGGCGAGATAATATCACCTGTTAAAGCATCTCTTGATAAACCGGCAAGCGTACGTGCATCTCCAGCCATATCTCTTACTGTGGTGATACCGCTGTACAACATTCGTTGTAAAACATCCAAAGTATGAACCTGGTTATCAACACCAGACGGGTCAGTAGCCATGTGAACATGAGCATCTATTAAACCGGGCAATACAAATTTCCCATTCAGCTTAACAATATCAAAAGAGTCTGGTACAGGCTTGCTACCATCATTAAAAATATTGCCGATAATATTTTTTGTAATTAGAATGGTTTGATGTGAAAGTGATGTTTTATGATTGGCATCAATAATTGTTGCACCTGTTAAAGCATAATTATTAAATAGAACCTGGGTTGAACCAATATGCCATGATAGCAAAGAACAAATTATTAATGCTTTAAAAGTTTTCATGTGCAATAAATATGGTTTGTGATTTAAACCTTACAAATAAGTTGTAGCCAACACAAAGATTTATGATATTACATGCAATTGCAAAAAATATCTCTGCTTAATAATTGATTATTCTACAGTTTGGTATTCTCACCTACCTGAATGATTAGTCTTTTAAATGTTTTGGTATTCTTAAGCTCAATAGAATTACAACTGATGATGTGTGTTGTGTATGCCCTGCTTGCATAATACTTTTGTTGGCTGCTGGCGTTTGAATATTAGAAATGTATGTTTTATTTGAGTCGCTTCCAGGTCCAGGCTTGTTGAACAATAACTGAAGAAATAATACTTTCAATTATTGCCAAAAAAACATAAAATATCAGCCACTGTGTAAGCGAAGTAACAGCAATCAGTAACATTACTGCTGTAAAAAATATCCCGAAAATTATATTTAGCAACCGATTTATTTTCGGTTTAAGCAATAAGGATAAAAAAATCATCAAGGCAGGTATGGTCAACATAAAAGCAGCAGCAAATAATTTTATTGGGCTGTTTAATAAATTTTGTCCGTTAAGAAGCCCTTTAATTTTTCCAGGAACATACAATTCAAAATAGTCACCATATATATAGCAAAACATAAGCGATGTCCATAACGCACACAATTTTATTTTTGTGTTCACTCCTATGTTCTCAAGGTTGCGTATATTTTCCTTCATTTAAATAATTAGTTAATGTAACGTCACTGTAAGAATTTTGTTACACATGTAATTTAGTTCAATGAATTGTTAGAATAAAGTAAACCAATAGTTGAATTACTATTGAGAATTTCAATTCTCTGCTTGCAGCTAATGTTTCAGCATTTGTAAAGGCATGGCAATAAAACTTTGTTTGCTTGGTACAATGCCAAATTAAAAAATTGAAGTTGAAGATAATTGCAAATGTTGAATAGCGAAATGTTCTTGCCTGCGCTTAATGCTTTTACAAAACATTGCTGAAAAGAAAAAGGTAAATGAAGTATGGAGCATTAGTTTTATAAATGATACTTGATGAATGGAGAAAGTTTATGTCGTTAAATATCGTAAATGATTCTAGCCGCGAAATATTGCACATAGAAATAGATATCTTACTTTCAACAACACGATTAATAAGATGCCTTGAATTTTAATTAAAGTGTTACAAATAGTTTATTTCTATCCTTGCTTTATCTTAATTAATTGCCCTCTTTTGCCCGTTTTTCACTAAGCCTTGGCAAGGCAAAATAGACGTATATCAACACTATGGGTATAATACTTAGAGGTACGCTCCAAAAACAAATGATTAAAGCTGCTAAATGCAGCATAGGGGCAATGGCATATTCCTTTGTTAGAAGACGGATAAGCTTTGGGTCTGTATCTTCTTCCAAAAGATTTTTCTTTTTGATTGCGTACCACCAAATACAGTTGTAAAAAAAGGTCATCAAGACCAATGTAGCATGATATATCAGTGCAGCCGTACGCTCCTCCGGTTTGCCTACATGCTGGGCTAATAGCCCCGTGGTAAAAGATTGAAGTGTAACAAACATCAAAAACAAAATATCCAGTATAAGCAGGTACTGGTCCGTCTGCTTTATATATATGAACATGTTATGATGGTTAGACCAGGCAATACATATAAACAGGAAAGAAGCAGCGAAGGCAGCATAATGAGGCCATTGTTTCATAATCTCCTGCAGCAAGCCTGTTTCGTTTTCCGGCTTAGGCAGTTCAGTTGCAAGCAATGTCGCCGCTATAGCTAAAACAGCATCACTGAAATATTCGAGTCGATCAGTTGGACGATGATTATACATAAGAGATGTTTTATGTTGCCATAAGATTTATAATACATGCTTTCTTATATCCGTGTACTGAACATTGAAAGCTACTCACCTAAGCTCAAGCGGCACCTTTTTGTGGGGTGGCGGAAAGGCCTGATCAAGTATTGACAGATCTTCTTCAGTAAGGGTGATATCAAGGGCGGGGCGATTTTCTTCTACATGCTTTGGAGTGCCGGATTTAGGAATCACAATTACCTGCTGGTGAAGCAGCCATGCCAGGGCCACCTGTGCCGGAGTGGCTTCATGTGCCGCTGCAACCAAC
>CAZZXW010000068.1:0-8192 GCA_964658095.1 uncultured Parafilimonas sp.
GATTATTATGTGCAAATGCTCGGCATCAATTTTCATTATAAGAACATAAGTAAAGGTGTTATTGATGTAAGAGATATGATTTATTTTTTTGCGATAATTATTTTTTTCATTTCAATCACAAAGCGAAACATTGAAACAAGATAAGCATGCATACAAATAAAAATATATGGCGTAATAAAAATGCATGGCTTCTTTTTCTTATTGCATTGATTGTTGTTATTTATGCATCAACACTTCTGCGTTATCAAGTTGATCTCACAGCAGAAAAACGTTTCAGCTTAAATCAATCCACAAAAAAATTATTAAACAATCTTGATTCAACCATAAATATTACTGTTTTTCTTACAGGAGATTTGCCTGCTGATTATAAAAAATTAAGTATTGCTACAAATGATCTTTTGTATGAATTCAGGGAGATCAGTCATAATAATATCCGCTTTCATTTTGAAAAGCCAGGCGAAAATTTAAATGACAGCGACAGAAATAATTTATACGACAGCCTGCAACATTTAGGAGTTGTCTTTGAGCAAAACAGCGATGCTTCTACCAATGAAAAAGCAACGCAACAATTAATCATTCCTTCAGCCATTATTGAATACAAAAACTATAAACCTGTTGCTATTGATCTGCGCAGCAGCCGCACTGTGTTTAAAAATTATAATGTGGTGAATGATGAGCCGCAGGAAGATAAGGAAGCAACTTTGAATGCAGCAGAAGCTTTACTTGAATACAAGTTTGCTAATGCAATTGATAAACTTACCCGAAAAAATATTCCGGTAATTGCCTATTGTTTGGGTAATGGAGAAGCACCGCCGCAACAGGTAAATGATCTTATAAAAAGCCTTACATCTGATTATCGCTTTGGGCCTGTTGACCTGAAAGCATCTTATATAAATCCAAATATTGTAAATACTTTGTTGATTGTTAAGCCAACAAAACCATTTACGGATGAAGACAAGTTAAAGCTTGATCAGTATGTAATGCATGGCGGAAAAATTATCTGGTGCATTGATAAGTTATACGCGGAGCTTGATAGCTTAATGCGCAGCCAGGCAGATTTTGTTGCCTTTGACCGCAACTTAAATCTGGATGACATTTTATTCAGATATGGTGTGCGTATAAACGGTAATTTATTACAGGATTTAAACTGCAGCAAGATTCCGCTGGTTACAGGTTACAATGCAGATGGAAGCCCGAAAATGCAACGCTTTCCATGGCCGTATTACCCGTTTCTTTCATCACCCAATAACAATATTGTTTCAAAGAATTTAGATCGTGTATTATCGGTTTTTCCCTCAAGCATTGATACCATAAAAGCACCAGGCATCACTAAAACTATTTTGCTTTCAAGTGATACTTCAAGCCGTTTAATAAGTTCTCCGGCTATTGTAAGCCTTAATAAAATCATGAATGAGATCAGCCAACAAAACTTTAGTTCATATAACCAGCATTATATTCCGGTTGCTGTTCTACTGGAAGGAAAATTTAATTCTTTATATGCCAACAGGCTTACACAAACTATAAAAGATTCGGTAAGTAAAGCACTCGGAAAGCCTTTTGCCGCAAGCAATACATCTGATACAAAGCAAATTGTAATGAGTGATGCAGACATTGTTACAAATGAAGTAAGTGAAACTACCGGGCCATTACCAATGGGTGAATTGCCTTATGAAAATTATCGGTTTGCTAACCGTGAATTTTTCCTGAATTGTATTGATTATTTAACCAGCACCAGCAACATATTTGAAAGCCGCAATAAAGACTTTACATTGCGCCTGCTGGACAAAAAGAAAGTGGCTGACCAAAAAACAACCTGGCAGTTCATCAACATTGTTATACCGATTGCCGTAATTATTCTATTTGGATTAGTGTATCAGTGGCGCAGAAAAAATTCATTCGGCAGCTAAAAACTTCTCATGTCAAAAGAAATAATTACCTATATAGTTTTTGGTATTGCACTTGTTTTGGCGCTGATATTTGATTTGGGTTTATTAAGTAAAAAAGATAAAGCAATAACCATAAAAAAGGCGTTGCTTCAAACTATTTTTTGGGTAATACTTGCGTTAGCTTTTTTTGTTTTTGTTTGGGTTGAAGATGGCAAACAACCGGCACTTGAATACATCAGCGCATATTTGATGGAATGGAGTTTAAGCATTGATAACATTTTTGTGTTCATTCTCATCTTCACATCATTTTCAGTAAATGAAAATTATTATTCGCGGGTTTTATTAATTGGAATTTTAATGGCCATTGTTTTTCGCATCATCTTTATAACGCTTGGCGTGGCGTTGGTACATCGGTTTGAATGGGTGTTATATATTTTCGGAGCGTTTCTTTTGTATACAGGTTATACAATGTTCAGGGCAAAAGAAGATGATAAGTTTGATCCTGAAACATCAAAGGTTTACAAATTCGTAAAAAGAATTTTTCCGGTAACCATGCGTGATGGCGGCGGTAAATTCTGGATAACAGAGAATGGCAAACGTATATATACAAGTTTGTTTATTGTAGTAGTGATGCTTGCCAGCATCGATCTTGTTTTTGCATTGGATTCAATACCTGCAGTGCTTGGCATATCAACCAATAAACTGGTGATTTATACTTCCAATATTTTTGCTGTGCTTGGTTTACGCAGCTTATTCTTTTTATTAAAAGGTGCGGTAAACAAGTTTGAATATTTGCAGCAAGGTATTGCCGTTGTGTTGATATTTATCGGGCTTAAAATGCTTGGCGCACATTGGTTTGATGCATGGTTTGCTACCAATATGCAAGTGCTTATTTCATTAGGCGTGATTGTGATTTGTATAAGTAGCGCGGTGCTGCTTTCATTACAAAAAAATAAAAGAAAGGCTGCAGGGGTTTAAGTGCTATATTTTAAGGCTCAGCGAAATAATCATTTTAATCATTCGTTATAACAATCATACAAATTAAAATCATTTAAAACAGCTAAAAGATTCGTTTAAAAAATCGCTTATGAAAAAATGGTTTTGTGTTATTGCATTAGTTGTTATTGCAGGTTGTCAAAAAGGTATTGAGCCGTTTACCGGTTCAGATAATTCAGGAGGTAATGGAACAGGTACATCCAGCATTGTTGGTACATGGAAGTTTGATTCTTTATATGCAAGTACTAAAAACGTCAGCGAATACACTGACATGGATTCTGATTTTACAACAGTAACTCTTATTAATTATAACAGCAAGCATAATACAGGTACTGTAACGTTTAATGCAGATTCAACATGTTCATCGTCTAATTTAAGTTATAGTGTTGATACTACAGCAAATGCTTATAATTATGAAAACGGAGTATTGCTGGATACAACGGCCCAGGCTTTTTCTTTCTCGATTGATAGCTCGAGTATAACAAGAACATATGAATTAATCGGGAGTGATTCTATATACTTTCCGCAAGGGTTTATTGCTACCTCTGCATCTACAACAACTCAGGCGCCATCTTCAGGCGGAAGAATAAACATTAATGGAAATACACTTACTTTAACTGCAACAATTTACCGGGATACAACCTTTGAATATGGAGGGTTTCCTGTTCATTCAATTGATTCAGCAAAAACTATTATAACGCTTACAAAACAATAATAACTAAGCATCTAATCCGCATTTCTTAAAAAACCTTAACGCTTCTTTAATTGCAGATGTAATAACGAAAATTAGCTTTGCGATAAGATGAAGAGTTTACTGGCATTTGTTTTATTATTTGTTTGCTGCAATGTTTTTTCGCAAAATATAACCGGTATATGGCGTGGTTATTTTTATGCTGATGTTGGCCCGTACAAAGATTATTATAAGTATGAAGTGCAACTTGATCAGCTAAAAAATAATTCTTTGCAAGGCGTTACTTATTCTTACCGCACTACTGTGTTTTATGGCAAGGCAACCTGCGAAGGTATCTGGTTTCCCAAGGCCAAAAGTTTACTTGTTAAAGAGTTGAAATTGGTTGATTTAAAGATGGCTGATAATACACAGGCTTGTGCAATGACGTGCAACCTTGATTACTCTGTTGATGGCAAAACAGAAATGATGAAGGGAACATTTTCAAGTATAAATACAAGCACAAATAAAGATTGCGGTTCAGGAACTGTTTACCTTGAAAGAGTGCAGGAATCTGATTTTCATAAAGAAGATTTTTTGTTGAAAAAGAAGCCTGATACGCTTACATCATCTGCTCCTAAAATAAAACCTTTGCCTTTTAAAAAAGATACAATAAGTACAAAAACAAATGCTGTTGTTATCTCAAAACTCAACGCCAAAAAATTACAGTCTGCTTTAGGTATTGTGCAGGATGGTGTTATTGGTCCAAAAACAATGGCGCAGATAAAAATTAAAGCGCCGGACTTTAATGAGAAATTAGATTTGAATAACACCAGCCAGGTTAACAGGTTGATTAGCCTTATCAAAAAAAATAATGTAACGGCTAAACAAGCAAAGCCTTTGGCACCAACAGCTCAACCATCAATCATTAAAAAAGATACAACTGTAAAAACATCGCCTGATGTTACACAGCAGCAGGAAAGAATTATTCCACAAAAAAAATTTATACCAGTACCTGATGTTATAAAACTAAGAAGTAACCCGCTGATTAAAACCATCAATACAAATACCCAGGATATAAAAGTTGAGTTGTATGATAACGGTGAAATTGATGGCGATACAATTACCGTGTATGATAACAATGAAGTAATTGCCTGGAAGAAAGGATTAACAGATAAACCTCTTACACTGAATATTAAAACAGATGCAAACACGCCAACGCATGAGTTTGTGATGGTGGCTGATAATCTTGGTTCTATTCCGCCAAATACAGCGCTGATGATTATCACAACCGGCGGCAAACGTTACCAGCTTTTTATTTCAAGTGACAAGCAGAAAAATGCAAAAGTAATTGTGCAGTACAACGCTGGCGAGTAAGCATTTACTACAAGCTTTATCACTTCATATTTTCTGCAAAAAAATATTTTAAGTGATGTGCATTATGTAAACTTTACACATAATTTGCATTATTAACTAAGCTTGATTATATGAAAAAAATTTTACTTCCCTTACTGCTGCTTTTTATTTTAAAAACGAACGCACAATTACTTTCATGGACGCCTGATTTTATTCATGATACTACATCATCAACCGTAACAATAACCATGAATGCTACTTATGGCAACAACGGTTTACTCAATTACACACCAACCACTGATGTATATGTGCACATTGGAGTAATAACCAGTTTAAGCACCTCTTCTTCAGACTGGAAGTACGTAAAATTCACATGGGCAACAACACCTGCGGCTGCTCAGTGTACATACCTTGGAAGCAACAAATGGCAGTATAAAATAACCGGTGGTTTGCGTAATTATTTCGGTATAACCAATGCATCTGAAACAATTAAAAAGATTGCTATACTTTTTAGAAATGGCGCCGGCACAACTGTGCAACGTAATGCTGATGCAAGCGATATGTATATACCTGTTTATGATAATGGTTTATATGCAAGAATTGATGTGCCTTTTAAACAACCAACTTATAATCCCATACCGGAACCTCTAACAAAAAACATTGGTGATGCTTTATCAATTACTATGAAGGCAAGCAAAAGCAGTACACTAAATATTTTATTTAATGGCGTAACGGTTGCAAATGGAAGCGGCACAAACCTTACGGCAAACACAACTATAACTGTTGGAGGCCCGCAAACAATTATTGCAAAAGCTGTTAATGGAGCTACGGCAGCAGATACATTGCAGTTTATTGTTAAGCCAACAGTAACAACAGCACCATTGCCTGCCGGCGATACTGATGGAATTAATTATGAACCCGGCGATACATCTGCGGTGCTTGTTTTATATGCACCTTTAAAACAATACATTTATGTAGAAGGTGATTTTAATAACTGGCAGGCTATGTCAAATTATTTAATGAATAAAACGGCTGATGGCAATCGTTTCTGGATTCGCATTCATGGATTAAAGCCAGGTGTTGAATACGCTTATCAATACTTGATTGACGGCTCATTAAAAGTGGCAGATTATAACTGCGAAAAAATTTTAGATCCGGCTAATGATCCGTCTATATCATCAACAACCTATCCCAATCTTAAAACATATCCAACAGGTAAAACAACAGGTATTGTAAGTGTGCTGCAAACAAAAAAGCCGGCATATACATGGCAGGTAAATAATTTTTCAAGGCCAAATAAACAGAACCTTGTTGTGTATGAATTATTAGTTAGAGATTTTACAGCAGCCGGTAATTTTCAAACATTGATTGATACATTAAGTTACCTGCAAAGGCTTGGTGTTAATGCAATTGAAGTGATGCCTTTTAATGAATTTGAAGGCAACAATAGCTGGGGTTATAATCCAAGCTTCTACTTTGCCCCGGATAAAGCTTACGGGCCTGAAAATGTAGTAAAGCAATTTGTTGATGAATGCCATAAACGCGGCATTGCAGTTATAATGGATATGGTAATGAATCATTCATTCGGTTCATCACCAATGGTACAAATGTATTTTGATGATTCAATACCGGCAGCAAATAGCCCATGGTTTAACCAGCACGCAACACATCCTTTTAATGTTGGTTATGATTTTAATCATGAAAGTGCAGCCACGCAACAATTTGTGCATCGCGTTATAAATTTCTGGCTTTCCAATTATAAGATTGATGGCTTTCGTTGGGATCTTGCAGGTGGTTTTACGCAAAGGCAAAGCTGCGACGGATACGGTAATAATTGTAATGAAAGCAATTGGGAATCTTATGATACCGGCCGTATAAATATCTGGAACAAATACAATAGTTACATGCAGGCTGCATCACCAAACAGTTATTGTATTCTTGAAATTTTTGTAAATAATGCTGAAGAAACTGTTGAAACAAATGCAGGCATGTTAGTATGGGGAAATGAAAATTATAATTATAACCAGGCAACAATGGGATATAATGATGGATGGGATTTTAGTGGTGGCCTTTATAAAAATCGTGGATTTACACAACCTAATTTAGTTACCTACCAGGAAAGCCATGATGAAGAAAGGTTGATGTATAAAAATGAACAATACGGTGTAACTACGGCTACCTATAATGTAAAAGCAATTGATACGGGTTTAGAAAGAAACGGAATGGCAACAGCATTTTGGGCAATGCAACCAGGACCAAAAATGCTTTGGCAATTTGGTGAATTAGGCTATGATCTTTCAATTAACCGCTGTGGCGATGGAACAATCAATAATGCATGCAGAACAGATCCAAAACCCCCGCATTGGGAATATTATAATGATGCAAACCGCAAAGCTTTATATAATGTATATGAAGATTTGATCCATTTAAAAACATATCCGGCCTATAGCTCAACATTTATTAATGGCAACATCAATTATAATTTATCTGATTCCGTTAAATGGGAAAATATAACCGGCAGTAATTTGCAGGTAATGGTGTTTGGAAACTTTGGCATAAATGCAAAAACTGCAACCGTTACATTTCCTTCAACAGGCACATGGTATAGTTATTTAACTACAAAAACAATCAATGTTACTTCAACGGCATATTCAGTTACACTGCAACCCGGCGAATATTATGTTTATACAAACAAGAATATAAAAAACACGGTGCTTGCTGTAAGTTGGTTAAATTTCTCTGCACAGAAAGTTGGTGTACATAATATTCTGCTTAACTGGTCAACTGAAAGCCAGCCAAATAATGATCATTATGAAATTGAACGCAGTAATAATGGAGTTGCTTTCACAAAAATTGGTAGTACAAATGCACTGCAAAGCAATGTTGCACAGAAGTATTCATTCATAGATAATCAGCCTGCTAACGGTTATAATTATTACAGAATAAAACAGGTTGATAAAGATGGCAGCTATCAATATTCATCAATACAAAGAATTAATTTAAGTGATGCAGTAAAACATTGGAGCCTGTATCCAAATCCCGGCAGAAGCATTACCTCCTTATATGCGTTAAACAATTATTCTAAAGCAGAAATTTCTGTAACTAATTTAAATGGCAAAATTGTTTACAATATAATTGCAAATAACATTGTTGCAAACCAGCAAATATTAATTCCGCTGCAGCAATTAAGCAAAGGCATTTATGTAGTTAAGATTATAACAGAACAAGGAATTGAAACGCAAAAATTAATAGTCGAATAAACTTTACATCAAAAGCCATCGTATAAC
>CAZZXW010000068.1:8202-9413 GCA_964658095.1 uncultured Parafilimonas sp.
GGCTTTTTTATTTACAGAAGATCAAAAGTTTTAATGATAAAATTGTAAACTAAGTTCATCCGTTCTTTCCTTCAAGCATCGGTACAAAAGAAAAATAGTCAAACCATTCTTCGTCATAACTGCCATCTTCTTTTTTGGTAATGCGCAACATGCGTTGTTTGTCTTTTTCATTAACAGGCAACACCATTAAGCCACCTGTTTTAAGTTGTTGAACAAGTTTAGGCGGAACTATTGGCGCTGCAGCAGTAATTAAAATTTTATTGAAAGGAGCGTAGGTTGATAAGCCTTCAAAACCATCGCCATAAAAAAATTTGATGTTTGGATATCTTGCTTTGAATAAAAAATTTTTGTTGTTATCATATAATTTTCGCTGCCGTTCAATAGTATAAATCCATGCACCCATTTCTGCCAAAATGCTTGACTGGTAAGCGCTTCCGGTTCCTATCTCTAAAATTTTTTCGCTACGATGAACATTTAATAATTGTGTTTGATATGCTACTGTGTAAGGCTGCGAAATAGTTTGATCAGCAGCAATAGGAAACGCCCTGTCTTCATACGCAATCTTATCAAAAGCAGAATCTAAAAAAAAATGACGCGGTACATTAAACATTGCTTCTAAAACAAGCTCACTGGTAATACCTTTTGTTCTTAATAGATCAATAAGTTTTTTTCTTAACCCTTTATGCTGATATGTGTCCTCAAATTTTTGCATTAAAAAAATTCAACAAATTGAACGAGCCTTTTTAAACTAAATAGCTGCATTTGTTCTGTGTTTGCCTTGTCTTGGAAAAAGCATTTCCGTAATAAAAATAAGTATTAAACTTAGCGCTGTTGTAGCAGTTACTTTACCAATAAAAAAAACAAAATTGCCAAATTCCATCCATTCAATAAATACTAATAATGCGATATGCAAAAAGGTAAGTATCAATATATATGTTCCGTAAGATGCCCAGCCCATGCTTTTTACAGATGGCTCTGCAAAGCTTAACTGCGTGGTTTCCTGCGGTATTAAAAGATTTAATAAAAACGGCCTTACGTATGCAATCAAGACGCATGGCAACGCATGAAGGCCTGGTGTACCGCTGAAGTAATCAAATGTTAGCCCGAATATAAATGCTGTAAACATTAAGCCGGCGCGGTTCATGTTAAACGGCAGCCATAAAATAAAAAGGAAATAAATATATGGTTTTATAAATTGGTGAACCGGCGGT
>CAZZXW010000068.1:9423-12250 GCA_964658095.1 uncultured Parafilimonas sp.
TACTTTATTAAAAATGTATACCTGAACAAGTATAAATAATATAAACCGAAAAATATTTTTTAAAAGGCTGCTCATTTTTCTTTTGGCGTTTTTGCTTCAAGTTCTTTTTGTTCAGCCCAGATCATATTATTTACAAGATATGCATATTGCAAGCTATAAAAATCAGTTGCGGTTTTTAGCTTTAATTCAAAAAAGCCACTTGCAGGATCACCTTGAATTGATGTAACCGTACCAACCATTATTCCAGGCGGATAACTGCCTGATAAATTACTGGTAAGCACACTGTCACCAATTTTTACTTTTGCTGATTTAGGAATATTATGCAGTGTTATGTAACGCGGATCTTTGCCATCCCAATCTGCAAGGCCTGTGTAAAAACCTTTCTTCGTCATGGCACTTACTTTACTATTGCGGTTAAGCACACTCATTACACGGCAATAATTATTGCTCACTAAAATTACTTTGCCAACAATACCCTGTGGGCCAATAACACCCATATCTGTTGTTACACCTTGCTTGCTGCCGCGGTAAAGCGTTATGTAATTATTTTGATCTGATACATCGTTATTTACAACCTTGGCCGGAAAAAACTGAAACTTGCGTACACGGCCTAAAGTATCTTTTAATAATGAATCAATCTTGATTACAGATGATGTATCAGGATTTTCAGAACTTGATTTTAATAAGCCACGCAGCGCTGCATTTTCTGCAACCAGTTCTTCATTTGTTTTCTTAAGACGGAAATAATATTCTACTTTATTATACTGTGCACCTACAGAACCTGTTGTTTCGTTGGCAATATTTGAAAACACAGCATTGTAAGTTTTATTGTAATTGATAAGAATGCCAAGAGAAAACCCCATCAACACAAGGAACAGAAAGAAGTTGAAAAACTGGCGTATAAAAGCGATGATGTTTCTCATAAAAGCCCCTCCGCCAGAGGGGTTCGGTAAGGCTTTTTATTTCATTACAAAAGGATAGCGCTGATAATTTTTTAAAGCCAGGCCTGTACCTCTTACAACGCTTATCAGCGGGTCATCAGCAATATGAACAGGCAACTTAATTTTCTGGCTTAAACGTTTATCAAGGCCACGTAATAATGCACCACCACCGGTTAAATATAAACCGCGGCGATAAATATCAGCAGCTAATTCAGGCGGCGTAGTTTCAAGCGCTTTTAAAATAGCTTCTTCAATTTTAAAAATTGATTTATCAAGCGCCTCTGCTACTTCCTGGTAGCTTACCATAATCTGTTTTGGAATACCTGTTACAAGATCACGCCCATTAACCGGCATATCTTCCGGTGGGTTTTCGAGATCTTTCATTGCTGCTCCTATTGTAATCTTAATTTGTTCCGCAGTACGTTCTCCAATTAACAAACTATGATAACGGCGCAATGCTTCCATTATATCAGAAGTGAATTCGTCACCGGCAATACGAATGCTTTGATCGCAAACAATGCCTGCCAATGCAATTACAGTAATACCTGTTGTACCGCCGCCAATATCAATGATCATATTACCAACCGGCTCTTCTACATCAATGCCAATACCAAGCGCAGCGCTCATAGGTTCATGTATCAGGTAAACTTCGGTTGCACCTGCTTGTTCAGCACTATCGCGTACAGCACGTTTTTCAACTTCCGTTATGCTTGAAGGAATGCAGATAACCATTCTCCACCTTGGAGCAATCCATGGTTTTTTAGGATGGATCATTTTGATCATTTCCTTTATCATTAATTCTGCTGCGTTAAAGTCTGCAATTACGCCATCTTTTAACGGACGAACTGTACGAATGCTTTCATGGGTTTTTTCGTGCATCATCAAAGCACGCTTGCCAACAGCTAAAACTTCTTTTGGATTATTACGGTTTAAAGCAATGATAGATGGTTCATTCACCACCACTTCTTCATTATGAATAATCAGGGTATTTGCGGTGCCAAGGTCAATGGCAATTTCCTGTGTAAAAAAATTAAAAAGTCCCATTATATATTTAGTTACTTAAAGTTATTGTAATCGCGCAAAGGTGTACGAAATAATTTGAATTTGCAAAGTGGATATAGAAGTGTTTTTAACGGGTTTTGTTAATGTGCACAACGTGTGGTTTTGCGTTAAACATAAAAGATCTATCGTAAAAACTTTCAGAACTTTTTATTAATGATTGACGATTTATTATTCATGATTTAAATTCATACCCAATATCACTTCTGTAATACATTCCGTCAAAATGAATATGGGTTAAAATTTTTTTTGATTGATCTGCCGCTTCTGTAATATTCTTTCCAAATGATGTTACCGCTAAAACACGACCGCCGTTTGTTACAACATTTCCTTCATCATTCAATTTTGTTCCTGCATGAAAAATTATTGAATTGTCAAATTGATTAATTGCCGAATTATCAATTTGAATTACTTTTCTTTTATCATAATCACCCGGATAGCCTTTACTCACTGCCACAACCGTTGCACATGCTCTTTCATCAAACTCAATAATAACATCATTCAATGTATTATTATAGATTGATAGAAATAATTCAATTATATCATTATTTAAACGTGGCATTACAACTTCTGTTTCAGGATCGCCCATACGGCAGTTGTATTCAATCACAAAAGGATCATCGCCAACTTTTATTAATCCAAAAAAGATAAAGCCATTATAAACAATGTTTTCTTTTTGCAAACCTTGAATGGTTGGCTTAATAATTTTTGTTTCAATCTTATTTAAAAACTCATCAGTTAAAAAAGGCAAAGGACTTACGCAACCCATACCGCCTGTGTTTAAACCAACATCGCCAATACCTATACGTTTATAATCTTTTGCATGG
>CAZZXW010000069.1:0-1204 GCA_964658095.1 uncultured Parafilimonas sp.
TGTACTGTTACATTGAACGTAATTTTTTTATCTTTTGCAACAGGATCAAATAAGGCTTTTAGTTCATTTACCACTTCCTGCACCCTGAATTTTGTAAGCTCAAGATCCATTTTACCGGCTTCAATTTTTGAAAGATCCAGTATTTCGTTTATAAGTGTAAGCAAACCATTGCCTGAAGTGTTAATCACATTTGCATATTCAATTTGATCGTTGTTTAGATTATTATTGGTATTATCTGCAAGCAGCCTTGATAAAAGTAATATCGAATTAAGCGGCGTTCTTAATTCATGTGACATGTTTGCAAGAAATTCTGATTTGTACCTTGTGCTTAATTCAAGTGCTTTAGCTTTTTCCTGTATATCAATATTGCGCTCGGTGATCATTTCATTCTTTTCTTCCAGCAACCGGCTTCTTTCTTCAAGTTCCTGGTTGGCTTGTTGCAACTCTTCCTGCTGCACCTTTAATTCTTCTTCAGATGCCTGCAATTTTTCTGTTTGCGTTTCAAGCTCTGTATTAATATTCTCCAGCTCTGCATGTTGTGTTTGCAATTCTTCTGACTGTGATTGTGTTTCCTGGAGCAACTCCTGCAACCGTTGATTATCCTGCGCACTTTGAATAGCCATTGCTATATTATGCGCCGCTTCGTTTAAAAAATTAAATACACCTTCATCAACTTTATTTATAAATCCTATTTCAATAACCGCTTTAACGGCTGATTCCAAACACACAGGCAGTGCCACAATGGTTACAGGCTTAATGCTTGCTGCAGAATAATTAATAAGGATATCAGCCTTATCAACATTATCAATAATGATTTGTTTGCCTGAAGCTGCACACTGGCCGGCCAGATGCTCACCAAACTGCAATTGATTTTTTACATTACTGCCAAGCGCAATACCACTATATAATGTAAGACAATTGTTTTTAGCGATATAAAGAGCGCCAACAGGTGCGTTAACATAACCGGTTACAAACTCAATGATGTTATACGTTAAACCATCAAGATTTTTTTCGCTCAGCATTTTTTCATTAAGGCCGGCAATACCTTTCTGCAGCCATGCATTGGTTTTTAAATTTTCAAATGATGTATCAAGTGATCCGGTCATTTTATTAAGCAGGTCCGATAACTCTCCCAATACATCATTGCCTTCATCACTTATGCGTATCTTATAATCACCTGCTGAAATTTTTTCAGTAATGCCAC
>CAZZXW010000069.1:1214-8572 GCA_964658095.1 uncultured Parafilimonas sp.
CATTAAGGTTAAACGTTGTGATATCTGTAAATCTTTTTCTTCGAGTTCTTTCTGCAGCAATAAACGTTTATCAAGGTCTTTATTTACTTTAATAAAAGAGAATACAGTAACAAGCAATGCCAGCAAACCTGCTGTAATAATAAACGCCGGTGTAGATTGGGCAAACTTGTTTAATTTATTTGTACGCAAGGTTAATAAAAGCTGTTCCCTGCTTTCCATTATCTGCACAAGCCTTCTTGATTCAACCATGTAGCCGTTGCCAATTAATAATTGCTGCGGCGTAAACAGCACACCGCTCTTTTTATTGTCTATTCTTTCCTGCAGAGATATAATACGTTTTTCTGCAACATCTCTTAATTGCTTTATTGATTCCTGCTCCGCAGGATTATCAGATGTAAGCGTTTCAATGTCATCAATTGCCCGGTCAATTCTTTCTCTTGATCCATAGAACGGCTGCAAAAAATCTTCGTTACCTGTAAGCAAATAACCACGCTGGCTTGTTTCCGCATCTCTTAAAACAGACAAAACAATTTCAAGCTTATTAATTACTGTGTTGGTATGATTTACCCAAACCTGGCTGCTAATCAAATTTTCTATGCTTGCGTAAGATGCTACAGCGCTTACAACAAGCAGCAGCAGCGAACCGGTATAACCAACTAAAAGATTACGCTTGAACGAATTCATACCTCAATATTATATGGTTAGTTGTTTAACGGGTAATACAATTATAAACTTGCTGCCTTTATTTTCTTCGCTTTTGGCACTGATAATGCCATTATGATTTTCAATGATTTTTTTTGCAATGCTTAACCCAATGCCCGTACCGCTGTATTCAGCTTTGCTATGCAGCCTTTGAAACATACTGAAAATTTTATCAAGATAAATTTCATCAAAACCAATTCCATTATCTTCAATATATATACGGCAAAATTTACCGTTGGCGGAAGCCTTGCTGCTTATAGATTTTTCTTTTGTGAATTCACTAAAGATTTTAAGAACCGGCTTTATATCCTGTTTTGAAAATTTTAAAGCATTGCTTATTAAGTTCTGAAACACTTGTGTAATTTGTTCAGGCACGGCTTCAATATTACAAAGCGGTTCTACTATAATCTCAGCATTTTTTTCGCTTATGATTATCTCAAGATCAGTTAGCGTTTGATTAATAATTTTATTAAGATCAGTAAGTACAAATTTTTTATCAACTTCAATTCTTGAATAATTAAGCAGGTCGCTTATAAGTGTGCGCATTCTTTCAGACGAAGCAATAATACGGTTCATGTACTCATTGGCTTCAGGTACTTTTGATGAAAATCGCTCTTCTAATATGCGTGTGAACGTTACAATCTTACGTAAAGGTTCCTGTAAGTCATGCGAAGCTATAAATGCGTATTGTTGCAGTTGCGCATTGCTTGCTTCAAGATGTGTGTTTGCCTGTTTTAATTCTGCGGTTCTTTCTTCTACTTTTTGCTCAAGGTTCTCTTTAATATCATTCAGCTCTTTTGTTTGCCTGTACAATTTTGAGAAAGTTTTTATTTTAAGCAAGAGCAAATCAGGATCAAAAGGCTTTGTAACATAATCAACGCCGCCGGAATTATAACCTTTTGCAATAAAGCGCTTATCAATATTAACGGCTGATAAAAAAATGATAGGAATATCTTTTGATTTGCTGTAACCGGTTATAATTTCTGCAACTTCATAACCATCCATACCGGGCATTTGCACATCAAGAATTATAAGCTCATACTCATTGCGCAGAATTTTTTTCAATGCAACTTCACCGGAGTCTGCAGTATCAGCATCATACAAATTCAATTGCAACAAAGCTTTTAAAGAGAAAAGATTTTCCTGCTTATCATCTACAATAAGAATCATATATGGCTGAAATATTCTGCCGAAAATAACTATAAATAAGTTACGCTAACATACTATAAACGTGTTTGCGGTATCACTTAAAACACGCAATGTTTTCTGAAGATTATTGTGCACATTTCCTGCAATAGATGACAGTATACTTTTAAGATCGCTAAGATTTGTAGGTTTGGTTATAAAACAAATGGCGCCCTTTTGCATGGTTTCTTCTATATCTTTTGACTGCGAAGATGTGGTATACATAATCACTGGTATATTATGCAGCTTATCATCGTTTTTTATTTCTGATAAGCATTCTTTGCCACTCATGCGGGGCATGTTAAGATCGAGAAAAATTATATCCGGCAAAATGCTGCTTTCATTTTTAAGATAATGCAAAGCCTGGTGGCCATCTTCGGCCGATTTAAAAACAACTGAAGGGTTAACTTCTTCCAATACTTCTTTAAATAATGAAGTATCATCTGCATCATCATCTACAAGTAAAAAGCTTACTGTTTTTGCCATTTTAGATTAAATTATCTTAAGCAATCGTTCGGGTAAATAATTAAGAAACAAAAATAGTAATCATTGTTATTTTTATAAATAAAATTTGTTAAACGTAAAAAAATTACCAATTTTTTTGTGAGGATAATTAAATAGCTATATCTTTTTATAACACAAATAATACTGATGCAATTGAATAGTTATATTGATCATACATTTTTAAAGCCGGCAACATTAATTGCTGATATTGAAAAGTTATGTGCTGAAGCGGCACAGTATCAATTTGCAGCAGTTTGTGTGCCGCCGTCAATGATTAAGATTGCAAAGAAAAGCTTACAACAAACTAAAGTGAAGATTGCAACTGTAATTGGCTTTCCGTTTGGTTATTCAGCAGTTGAAGCCAAGCTTGCTGAAATAATTTTAGCGATAGTTGACGGTGCAGACGAGCTTGATATGGTTATTAATCTTATTGCACTTAAAAATAACGACTGGCAATACCTTGCCGACGAAATAAATAACATATTGCCTGTTATAAAGAAAGAAAATAAGGTTATAAAAATTATTATTGAAAGCGGCATATTAACTAATGAAGAAATTATTCGTTGTTGTGAATTGTACGGTGCTGCCGGTGTTGATTTCTTAAAAACCTCAACCGGCTATGCGGAAAAAGGCGCCATGGTTGATGCAGTTACATTAATGCGTAAACATTTGCCACAGCAGATACAGGTAAAAGCATCTGGCGGTATAAAAGATTATGCATTTGCCAAACAACTTATAAATGCAGGCGCCACACGCATTGGCAGCAGTAACAGTATTAATATAATTAAAGGGCTGTAAACTTTAAGTGCATAATTTTTGTTTATAAGTACTAAACATTTATAAATTAAATTTATGGCACAAAATCAAAATCCCGCACACAAGGAAGGTAAAGTTGCAAAAGCTATTGAAGAGCAAACCGCTAAACTTCCATCAGACATTTTTTTATGGGCTTCATTAGGCTCAATGGGTTTGTCTTTAACTTACCAGTTGCTGGGCAAAAGACACACAAGTTTATTCTTTGGCCAGTGGGCAGCGCCTTTTCTTTTATTAGGCTTATATAACAAACTGGTTAAGCTTGAAGGGCATGATTAAGCAACACATTTAAATCCGGAAGCAATATGCATCCGGATTTTTTTTAAATATTTGGGCCGGCAATCCAATTTATTAAAATAGTTTTTAGCTTTTATAATGTAACAGAATTCTGTTAACTTGCCCGCTAATGAGTTGTAGAATATTAGCTGTTTTAATTCTGTTCTTTACATCTTTTTATACCAAAGCTGCAGACACCATTATTGTGCATAAAGATCCGCGTATTGATGTACTAACAGCCAAGCAAATTGCTATAAATAAAGTAACGGCTCACTTAGGCAGCAATGGTTTATTTAAAGGTTACCGCTTACAGGTTTTAAATACACGCAGCCGGGAAGAAGCTTTCAAAATGAAAGCAACATTGCTTGAAAATTTTCCTGATGAAAAAGCGTATGTGCTGTACCAGTCACCTTATTTTAAAGTACGTGTTGGCAACTTTTTAAACAGAAGTGATGCTGAAAACTTCAGTAAAGAAGTAAGTACTTATCTTTCGCAGCCTGCATACATTGTTGATGATATGATTGAATATATACCAAAGGCGGAAGACTTTCAATAACTCCAATATGGTGCAAAAAATTAAACAGCTTGCAAAGCAATATTTGCCTGTACTTACAGAGATACGGCACCATTTACATGCACATCCTGAATTGAGTTTTCACGAATTTGAAACCAGCCGCTTTATAAGCAATACACTTAACAACTGGAATATAAGCAACACCATGATGGCTGATACCGGCGTGGTAAGTTTGATTGAGGGAAAAAATCATTCTAAAAGAATTGTTGCACTAAGAGCAGATATTGATGCATTGCCAATACATGAAAAAAACGATGTGCCTTATAAGTCAAAAAATGAAGGCGCAATGCATGCCTGCGGCCACGATGTGCATACAACCTGTTTGTTAGGTGCAGCAAAGATTTTAAATGAATTAAAAGATGAATGGGAAGGCAGCGTGAAATTAATTTTTCAGCCAGGCGAAGAAAAAAACCCTGGTGGCGCAAGCATCATGATCAAAGAAGGCGTTTTACAAAACCCGGAGCCTGCAGCAATAGCAGCTTTGCATGTGCACCCGGGTTTAGAAGTAGGCAAGCTAAGCTTTAGAGGCGGCCTTGCAATGGCAAGTGCAGATGAAATTTATATAACCATTAAAGGCAAAGGCGGCCATGCAGCAGCACCGCATTTAACCACAGATACAATTCTGGTGGCTTCGCAAATTATAGTCAGCCTGCAGCAGATCATCAGCAGAAATAATAATCCGTTTACACCTTCGGTGTTATCAATATGCAGTTTCCAGGGCGGTAATTCCACCAATGTAATTCCATCAGAAGTTAAGCTGATGGGCACTTTCAGGGCAATGGACGAAACCTGGCGTTATAAAGCACATTCATTAATAACAAAACAAGTTATTAATATTGCAGAGGCTTGCGGCGCAGAAGCAACCATAAAAATTGATGTAGGCTATCCAGCAGTATTTAATAATGAAAACGTTACTGCTAATGCTACTCAGCTTGCAAAAAAATTTATTGGAGAAAGCAACGTGGAAGAAACTGATTTAAGAATGGGCGCTGAAGATTTTGGTTTTTATGCGCAAAAAATTCCGGGTTGTTTTTTTAGGTTAGGTGTACGAAATGAAGCGAAAGGTATTGTGCATAATGTGCATACATCTAATTTTAATATTGATGAAGCTGCGCTGGAAACTGGTGCAGGTATTATGGCACTCTTAGGTGTTGAGCTGTTGGTTAACAATTAAAGTTTCATTGTTTGAAACGCGTACCCCTTTTAGCTGCTTGCTTAATAGCAGCATTTAATTTTTTATCCGTATCCGCCCAAAAAATGGGTGATACACTTGCTATTGCCAGCTCAATAGACAGTTCAGAGGATTACGCTGCAGATTCTTCGCTGGTGTATAGCTATATCAATCAATCAAAAAATTGCATTGATAAAAATCCTGACTCATCATTGCTACTGGCTGATCTTGCTATTAAAATTGCATCAAGGACCAATGATGGCGTTTTGATAGATGATGCGGTTGAACAAAGAAAATTTGTGCAGGAAGCGAATGTGGCAAGAATTAAAAAACAGAATGATAGTTTTATAGCACAAAATGATCCTCATGATAACAATTTTATGCTGCCACTGCTGATACTTGGTCTGATATTGGTTATGGCTTGTGTTTATTTTTTGATTTTGTTTAAACGAAAGAATAACATTATTAAAGAGCTTGAAAGCACAAAGCTGCGCATAGAGCATAAGAATAAAGAGCTGATGCAGTTTCAAAAACAAACCATTGAAAAAAATGCAGAGCTTGAACTTATTAAATCAAAAACACCACCGCCACCGCCTGCTGATACACTTAATGTAAGCACACTTAAAGACAGCCTTATTCCTATGCTGGCGCATGATATACGTTCGCCGCTGGCCTCATTACAACACATGCTTACACTTACAAGAGAAAATGTATTAAACCCTGAAGAGTTTAATAAGTTAAGCCTGGCTCTGGAAGCCGATATTTATAACCTGCGTGGCATATTAGATAATATGCTTTTATGGACACGCGAACAAATGGTGGAAATTAAAATCAACAAATCTTCATTTGACATAAGTGAAGCTTTACAGAGCGTTATTTTAATGCATCGCAATAACCTTATTGGTAAAAATATTACCGTAAAAAATTATCTCTACCCGCAGCTAACTGTTTATTCTGATAAAGACATTCTTACAGCCGTGTTGCGCAATATTTTTTCAAATGCCGTTAAGTTCACAGAAGAAAATAAGAATATTTTTATTAGCCAGGTTTACCTGAACAAAAAAATATTTATATCTGTTAAAGATGAAGGCAAAGGCATTAGTGATGATATTCTTGAAAAAATTAATAAAGGCGAACATATAACTACCAAAGGCACTTCAAATGAAAAAGGCACAGGTATTGGCCTAATGTTCACTAAAGACTTGCTTAAAAAAATCAATGAAACATTTGATATAACCAGTGTACCTGGCGGCGGCACTTCTGTTACATTTTCCGTAAGCATAACCGAAGCCTGAACAAACAACATGATTGCCACAGAATGAAGATGCGGTTTTAATCTTGAGCGCTTTTTATTTTTACTGATTATCTTGCACAATATGTTTAAGCTGTTTACACATATCGGGCGTTACCTGTTGCTGATGAAGGCAATGTTTACTCGCCCCGAAAATGTAAAAATGTATTGGAAAGAATTTATGCACCAGGCTGCAGAAATAGGTATTGGATCGTTAGCCATTGTCGTTATTATCTCGGTGTTTCTTGGTGCAGTTACTACTGTGCAGACAGCTTACCAGTTGGTAAGCCCGCTTATACCAAAGGCTACCATTTCTCAAATTACAAGAGATACTATTATCCTCGAGCTTTCACCAACGCTGGTTTGTATTGTATTAGCTGGTGTAGTGGGCAGCAAAATTTCAAGTGAGCTGGGCAATATGCGTGTGTCAGAGCAAATTGATGCCATAGAAATTATGGGTGTTAATACACGCAACTATCTTGTGTTTCCAAAAGTTGCAGGTGCATTATTGGTGATACCTGCATTGGTTATCATTTCCATCACACTTGCAATATGGGGTGGCCGCTTTGCCGGCAATCTTTCAGGCATTTTATCTACCAGCACTTTTGATGTTGGGCTAAGGCAAAACCTTAACCTGCACAATATTGCCTTTGCCATGTATAAAGCATATACTTATGCATTTATCATAAGTAGCGTTTCGGCTTATTTTGGTTATTATGTAAAAGGCGGTTCGTTTGAAATTGGTCGTGCCAGTACTACTTCTGTTGTGGTAAGCTGTATCTTAATTCTTGTTGCCGATTATGTGCTTGCTTCTTTGTTGTTGTAATATTTCGCAATCATTA
>CAZZXW010000069.1:8582-12216 GCA_964658095.1 uncultured Parafilimonas sp.
GTTTACTTCTTCAAGTAATAAGGAACGTCTTTTATTATTACTTTCCAGTTATAAATCATTAATAACATCTGAGCATGAATTCTGCCCGTTGTTCTTGTTCTTCATCAATAAGCTTTAATGTTAGTTAAGTAAGGAAGCTACTTAAAGCAAATATTCTCTATTTGAAATATATTCGTAGCCAGTTTACCTTCAATTAATTTCAGATCATCAATTAAAACATTGCTATGTTACGGCTTATTACATCTCTCCTGCTCATCTGCACAGTCGCCGGCACTTACGCACAAGACACAAACAAAGAAAAAGCAGTAAAGGCCTACTATTCGGGTTTTGAAAATAAAGACTGGAACGCCGTGACAGCACAATTTGCGGATGGCTTTACTTTTACCAGCCCTAATAACGATGACCATATTTCTATAGAACAGTTCAAAGAGAAATGCTGGCCAACGGCTAAGTATTTTAAAAAGGTGAATTACATTAAAATGCTTGAAAAAGGTGATGACCTTATGCTGCTGGTTGAGATAACAACTACAGATGGTAATATTGTTCGAAATATTGATCTTTATAGTTTTAATGATGCAGGAAAGATCAAATCCATTGAAGTATTTTTTGGGGCTGGGTCAAAATACCCGGGCAACAAAGGATAGAAGAATTAGCGCTTTTTCCTGGATTAAATCCAGTATTATAGAATACATTAACCTATAGATTTAAATAGATATTTCTAAGTAGCGAAGCATCATAAAACACAATTTCAAACTTATTCTTCTTCTTTACATTCAACACTCATAAACTTTATTGTGGTGGCGGTGCTGTTTGCCCTGAACCTGAACCAGGCCCTGATGGTGCAATGGATATCCGCAGTTCCAAACCTGCTCTTGTGTTTATAATAGGTGCAGATGTAGAGATATACGGCTTCACACGTTGTTGATCAAAATAAAAACGCAGGTCAATCCTGTTGTTAACGATATAATCTATTGCAGGTTGTATGCTGATGGTTCTTTGGCCGCCGGTGCTGTAAGCGTTCGGCTGATCAAGACGGCTGTTGCTTTGCACATCATCCCGCACAGAAAGATCAAGATTTAAACTTAGATCGGTTTGGCGTGGGTCTGCTTTTATAAACGGAAGTTTGAACGGAAGATTTACACCGTGTTTTCTATAGCTGCCGCCAAATGTTATTGAACTGCTTCTTACTTCACTCAACTGGTAATCATATAAACTTAAGCTCAACTGCCTGCTTTTTGCATATTCAAAACGCACAGCTGTTTGGCTGGTGGTAGTAATATCAATTCCAATCAATGGCGCAAACTGTTCTTGTATGGTAAGATTTGGAATTAGGTAGAACGGAATATAATCATGTGAAACCGTATCTCTGAAATACGGCTGGCCTAAATGAAAAGGATCGGAAAATAACAAGGCACTTGTAAAACTGTTGAAACTTAGTGTGCTGGTGTAACCGTTTGTTATAGTGATATTGCTGAACTTATCTGCCAGCGATGGTAACTTGGTTAAACCCGTATAAGTAATACGCCAGTTTGGTAATGCATGAATACCGCTGAATGGGCTGGTGCTGATACTTTTATCAGACTCATTGATCAGCGAAATTGAGTTAGGATCTTTGTTTGTGTATGCAGCAATAAATGCAGGTAACAAAACATCCTGCTGGTAACGGCCATAACCTAAAGGGAAACCATCATTTGTATAAGTAGGCGCTTTAGTAAAATATGAATTAGCCGCAGCAAGCCGCTTTGCAATAATGATCCTGTTATTCTGAAACTGAGTAAATGTTCCCGTAACTTCATTAGGGTTTGTTTTCTTGAACAATGTTTGAAAACTGATATAGGAAACGCTGAATCCACCACCAGCTAAAGGACTTAAATGCTGAAAACTGTCAATAGTTGGTGTAGACGATAAATTTTTATACAGCTCACTGTAATTTTTAGTGAATGTTTTTTGAACGTTTACATCAATATTAAACTCTCTTATCGGTTCCAACTGTGCAGTTACATTTAATTGCTGCTGGTAATCCTGCGTATATAAAAGATTGAACAATGTATCTTTTGTAATTAAACCTTGTTTGGCTTTTTTGTTTAACCAGTTACTATCCGGCTGCTTGCCGAAAATATAGGAATAGCCGGGCTGATTTGCTTTTTGGTTCTCTCCGAGGTAACCTGTTCCTGTTGTTATACCCGGCACACGGCTGTCATAACCTGCATTATAACTTACGGATACATGTTTCACCATCGTTATAATGCCGCCAACGGTTTTAACTAAACCATTCACTTCGCCAGGTTGTTTTGCTTTGCGTTGCGCAATACGGTAATCTCTTTTTTGCTGCCGCCATTTTTGTAAAGCATGTCTTTTCTCAAAACCTTTTAATCTATGCCCTGAAGAATCTTTTATAACCTGTGCTCTTGGCTTTGGCTTTTTTAATGAATCAGTTGTATTATCCGGATTGGTATTGTTAGCTGCATTGTCATCTGTTGGCGTGCTTACCTTGGTTAAAAATTTTGATTTTGAATACAATCGTGTAAAATCAAATTCTCCCGTTAAAGCATTTTGCTGTGTGTTTTCAATGGTATTGCCAAGGCTTATAGCAATAAGGCTTGCACCTATCCAGTTATAAGTTGTTGTATAACTATAATGTGCATTTATCCAATCTGTAATAGGCAGTTTTGCAAGTGGAATATTATAGCTTAAGGTTGCACGTTGCTGGTATAAAGTATTCCTACCCGCATGTAAAAAATTCGTCCACATTGAATCTTTCTTGGCTTTGGTATTTAATTGCCCATAAGGTTCATCAACTGTTGCAAATGCGGTTGCAGAAAAATCAAGGTTAAGGCTGCGCGTAAAATCCCATCTTAAATTGTAATAACGGTCAAACGTAAAGTATTTATCGTATGTTGTATCTACCTGCTCAATTTTACTATCGTAAGTATTTATTATACGCGGAACATAAATTCCGTATTGCCGATTTATATCAGCCCTGAAACTTATTAATGAAGGAACAGGATTAAAATTAAAATCTTTTATCGGCGATAGCCATATGCTTTTATTTTTTATCCAGCGTTTAAAAGGCTCTTTAAATTTTGACGGCGTGTTATAAGTGTAGCCAAACCCTGCATGATATTTTTTAATATCATTTTTTGATATCAAAGAATTGGATTCCTGAAACTCCGTGTAAGAATAACTAAAGTCAAAATTGCTAATGCTCCATAAATGCGGTTTGGCGCCAGGTTGCCCAAAGCGCATGTTGGTAAAGTTTACGGTTTTAATGGTAGTTGCATCTCTTGCCACATTTCTTATGGAATCTTTTTGCTGCTTGCTTGTAGCCATAGAGAGCTTGTCTTTATAAGTGATATCAAGATCATAAGGATCGTACTCCGGCGTTAAAAATGTTTTGTTTAAACTGGCATAAACCGGTATGCTGAAGCCTAATTTTTTTGGCAATAACTTTCCTGCATCAATGTTCAGTGCACCATCAAACTGGAATAAATCATTCTTTGCACGTTCATTTATTTGCTGGTCGATTGCACCAAAACCATAGGTATATGTATTGGCTGATAAAGATAGCGTTCCTAAGTCTGCAAGCTGCATATCAACCCTGCCTAAAGCTGCATAACCACCTTTCTCATCAATT
>CAZZXW010000070.1:0-11957 GCA_964658095.1 uncultured Parafilimonas sp.
ATCTTTAATAAGCTCCTGTATTGTTTTTAAAATGTTTTCAGGATTAGATGGTTGTGGTGTGGGCACTCTAGCATAGTCTGAAAGTGTTTCTCCTTCAGTATTTAATATAGTCGCTTTTACATGCGAGCCACCTATATCAATGGTTAAAATTTTCATACCGGCAATGTTTTCCATAATGTTTCTTATAATTAATAACTATAGTTTAATAGCATGGCGAATTTATACTATTACATTGGCAAGTTATATACCATGCATTTATTAAGTTATTAACCTTGTGTATTAATTATTAAACGCTGCCTGTAATAAGCGACTAATGGCAATTGTTGCTTTCTGAATTTATCAAGATTAAGCAATAGCAATGAATTTGACAGATAGATGAAATATATAGAAATTAAAGTTAAACCGCAATAGTGCCTTCAATAGAATCATCAAGTGTTTTGCCGGCAATGGCGCCAATAATTCTTTTTGCAAAAGCTACAGCAAGATTGTGCTTTGTATCCCAGTAATAACCTGATTCCGGTGTTACTTTTATAACAGTAATTCTCGGGTCATCTTTTCCTTCAGTAAACCATGTTTTCATTATACCGTTCCAAAGCTCTTCAATCTTGTTTTTATCTTTTGATATTTCAGCCTTGCCATTAATATTTAAAAAATCAGAGTGCGGAGAACCCTGAAACAAAAGCTGCACAGTTGCATCTTCTGCAATCTCTTTGTTTTTATTACTGTCATTTGCGCTCAAAAACCAAAAGTTTCCTTCATCATCAACATGCTCTGCAGACATTGGCCTTGAACAAAAACTTCCAATTGTGATTTTTGTACAGAAAAAGCAACTGCCTGCTTTTTTTGCCAGGTCTTTTATTTTTTCTATCGCTTCTTCCCCCAAAAGGCTTTCATTATTTTTTTCAGGCTGATTTTTATTAATGCTGTCCATATACTTTTTTACATACTAACAACACAATTAATTTTTTGTTCAGTGTAAAACATCAGGCTACAGCTTTAAAATATTATGTAACTACTATCAAGTTAATTAGACTTATAAACCATGATAGCCATTATACATTCAATAAAAAGAACAGCAACAATAATAAGCGTTAATAAATTTTGCTGTCTTTTTGCTTTTTCGCTTAGCTCACTGCTTGAGTTTATAATATGCGATTTATTGAAATAAACCCAATACTTAAATTTTTTAAACCTGATGTTTTTGAAAAAAAGAATGGTTTTAATTGTAATGAGCGTAACAAGTACAATAAGAAAGATGATTGCTGATATTGGTAGTATTGCCATAAGATTATTAATCATTGGCAAGCTTCCACAAATTTATATATTTTATTCAATTAAAGAATGTTAACAGATGAATTTGTTTTGGTTGCAATAATAATTGCAATATAAGCTTGTTTTATTTTAAATTAGAGTTTTGAAGAATGCATATTACTAAAAAACTATTCCTGTGTTCCGCTATATTCATTTTCTGTTCATCATTTGCACAAATACATTTGCCTGTTTTAAATAATGATGTAAATAATATCCTGGTAAAAATCATTGAAGATTTTCCTGATCATTTCAATAAAATACGTGGCGATGTAATTGATAAAGATGTTCAAACTATAACTTATGCAAGCCTTGTAAATATACCAGGCAAAGATTCAGGCATTATCATTCAAAACGGAGATGTAAAAGATAATATATACAGTTGGAAACAAGTAGTTTTTGCGTCAGATAATTTTGATGCAGCCAAAGCAAAGTTTCATGAATATTACAAAAAAATAAACGGCACTAAAGTTATTGTTGATAACAACAAAATTGTTTTTAATGCAGATTATAATGAGCCTGATGATACAAAGCAGTTTACTACGGTTTTATTTATTACACATCCGCAAACAAAACAATTAAAAAATGTGATCATTGATTTAAGCTTGCATTATTTAATCGATAACTGGCAGGTAAGCATCAGCGTATATGACCATAAAGATTATGGCGTTGATGATAATTAGAATGATAGCCTGTAACACCACCATCTACATAAGTTTCAAAAATTCCTTAACAAAATTTTGACAATAAGAAAAAATAAGTGCAGATTTGCACCACGAAAATTTTTTAGAACAGTGAAAACGCAACGCACATATTTATTCATTAATCAAGGAGGGAACTCTCTCCCTGTGAGGGATGATGCATTCGGCGGTGCGCTTTATACCGGTAACTAACATTTCAACTGTTACTAACTGATTTATACAGCCCCGCCACCAGCGGGGTTTTTTGTTTATATCCCCGGATCAAATCAATCGCAAATTTTAAAATCAGTAAAAATGATAACGGAACAATCAACATATAAAAGAAAAAATATTTTCTCTCTTGTTGTACAATCAATAAAGGGAATTGAAATGGATTATACGCAAGGCAGCTTGCGCAAAGCAATTTTTATGCTGGCCATACCAATGATTTTGGAGATGAGTATGGAAAGCGTGTTCGCGTTGGTTGATTTATTCTTTGTTGGCCATTTGCCAAATGCTGAACATACAGTGCAGACAGTTGGCTTAACAGAATCGGTGCTGTCATTAATTTATTCAACGGCATTTGGTTTAAGTATGGCAGCAACGGCAGTAGTAGCAAGAAGAGTTGGTGAAAAGAATAAAGATGAAGCAGCGCATTCTGCTATGCAATCAATATGGTTAGTGCTTTCAATAGCAATTGTGATTAGCATAACAGGATTTGTGCTGGCACCAAACATTTTACATGCAATGGGTGCAGAACCACAAACTATAGAAACAGGAAGCAATTATACAAGAATCATGATGAGTTCAAGTATAATTATTATGATGCTCTTTCTCATTAACGGTATTTTTCGCGGTGCAGGCAATGCCTCAATGGCCATGAAAAGTTTGATGGTTGCAAACTTGTGCAATATCATTTTCTGCCCTTTGTTTATCCGTGGGTTAGGCATAATACCTGCCTTCGGATTAACAGGCGCAGCTATTGCAACTACATCCGGCCGCGGCATTGGTGTATGCTACCAGCTATATCATTTATTCAAAGGCAAAGCAAGTATTAAGATACAACGCAGCCATTGGAAGATAGATTGGTCAATCATAAGATCATTAATAAAAATTGCATCACCGGCAACATTACAATTTATTATCGCCTCATGCAGCTGGATTGTGATTGCAAGGTTAGTGGCACAAACGGGCGGCAGTGTTGCATCAGCAGGCTATCAAACAGCGTTGCGTGTAATTGTATTTTTCATTTTGCCTGCATGGGGAATGAGCAATGCAGCTGCAACATTGGTGGGCCAAAATCTTGGTGCAAAACAATTACAACGTGCGGAAGAATCTGTTATAAAAACTGCGAAATATAACGGAGTGTTCATGGGTTTGGTATCGTTAATATTTTTCTTCGGCGCTTATCCAATCATCAGTTTTTTTACAAGTGATGAAGCTATAAGAGCGATAGCTGTTAAAGCATTACGTATCATGGCATCAGGTTATATTTTTTATGGTATTGGAATGGTAATGGCGAATGCATTCAACGGCGCCGGTGACAGCTGGACACCTACATGGATCAACCTCGTAGGTTTCTGGTTGTTTCAAATACCGTTAGCGTATATACTAACCATATATTTTAAAATTGGTCCGCCAGGTGTGTTCCTGTCAATACCTATTGCAGAAACAGCTATTACAATTGTTGCCTGGGTATTTTTTAAAAAAGGAAAATGGAAGAAAGTAACCGTTTGAACAATAAGTAAATTTAAAACCAAAGCACCAGCTTTATCCGGTAACCTTTATTTTTACAAATACTGTTTTAAAACATTCTTCTTAATTTATAATTATTTGCCATGAAATTTCTAAAACAATTATTACCTGTTTTATTTATATTGATATTATCATGCTTAGATAGTGCAGCACAAACTTCTTTACTACGCAGTACACCGGAAGCTGAAGGTGTTTCATCTCAAGGCATTATTGATTTTGTGAACGCAGCTAATAAAAGCAAAACAGAATTTCACAGTTTCATGTTACTGCGTCATGGAAAAGTAATTGCAGAAGGATGGTGGAATCCGTATAGTTCAAACCTGCGTCATTCATTGTATTCATGCAGCAAAAGTTTTACAGCTACTGCTGTTGGTTTTGCCATCGCTGAAAATAAATTAAAGCTTGATGATAAAGTAATTTCATTCTTTCCAAATGAATTACCGGATACTGTAAGCAGCTTTTTAAAAGAGCTTACGGTAAAAGATGTATTAATGATGTCTGATGGAATGGATCCTGATCCAACACCCAAAATTGCATTGTACAGCGATTGGATAAAAGCATTTACAACCACGCCAATTTTATATGAACCGGGAACAAAATTTTTATACAATTCACTTGGCACTTATATGCTCTCCGCCATTGTGCAAAAAGTAACCGGGCAAAAAGTAATTGATTACTTAACACCAAGATTATATGATCCTTTAGGCATAAAAAATATTGATTGGGAAACGGATTCAAAAGGCATTAATACAGGTGGCTGGGGTTTGCGGTTGAAGACAGAAGACATGGCAAAATTCGCTGAATTGTTTTTACAAAAAGGGATGTGGAATGGTAAACAAGTTTTGCCAAAAGGTTGGGCCGAAGAAGCAAGCACAGCAAAGATTATTCAACATCCTGATCTGCCTCAATCAAAAAAAGACAGCAGCGATTGGGAACAAGGTTATTGTTACCAGATGTGGCGTTGCAGGCATAATGCGTTTCGTGGTGATGGCGCCTTTGGCCAGTATATGATTGTAATGCCTGATGAAGATGCTGCGCTTGCAATAACAGCAGAAACAGCAGACATGCAGAATGAGATAAACCTGGTATGGGATTATTTATTACCTGCTATGCATGATAACGCACTACAGCCTGATGCTAAAAATGATGATGTATTAAAGCAAACATTGCAATCGTTATCAGTACCAACGCCGGCTAAAAATTCATCTGCTTTGGCTACAACAATTTCAGGAAAGCAATATGTGTTTGAACAAAACAGCAAGCATTTAAAAAGCATTGCATTTAATTTTAAAAATGATGTAGGGCATATTGATTTGAATACAGATACATCTGCATATAGTTTTGATTTTGCCTCAGGCAAATGGCAGGCAGGCACAACAAATAAACCCGGCCCGTCATTAACAGGTTTGGCAATTGAAAACAGGAGTATGTTATACCCTGCAAAAACAGAAGGCAGTTATACATGGAAAGATGACAGCACATTGCAATTGATGTTACGCTATATTGAAAGCCCGCATACAGAATATATCAATTGCCATTTTAATAATAATGCACTTGAACTTTCTGATGAAGGAAGCCTTGATTATGGAAAGAATAAAGTAGTGATAAAAGCCGCAGCACAATAATCCTCTCTAAATATAAATATTACTTCATGATCAAACAATTGCTTAAAATGATATTAAATTGCTAATGCACATCGGAAAGCATTGATAAATGTTGTTGGTTATTTCACACCAAGATTGTAAAGATGTGTAATGCGGAGACAACTGAACAATAAAGCTATTAAAACAGATATAGTGGAACGTGAATAAAATTAGTTCTAGGCGTTCATTGTCAATTTATAAAACTAAGTTCTACTTTACTACATCTTCCAGTTCAGTTTCCTCTTCATCATCTTCGCCGGCAATTAATTCATCCTGGATTATATCTTCATTTGCATGGCGTTGAGTAATGTTTTTATCATGTTGCTTTTTTAATTTGTTTTGCAATATGTCTATACATTCTGTAACAGATGTTTCAAAATGTACAGCGCCTTTTTTAACAAACAAATCATTGCCCGGCACTTCAAGCCGTATTTCGCAAATCTGATTTTCCGGTTTATCGTCTGAACCAAAGTATAAAGTAACATTTGCTCTTACAATTTTATCGCTTCTTAAAGCATTTGCTTTTTCACGAATAAAAGCATCAAGTGTTTCACTTGTATCAAATCCTAAATGCTGAATAATTATATCCATATAGCTTATTTTTTTAAATTATAAAACCATAATTATGCCGTTATATCATTACAAATTTAATTGTGTTGCTTATTCTTAATAATCATCAATTGCATTGCGGTTTAACTTTACACCATGAGCAAGAGCAACGGCATGGCCGGTGAGAAAAGAAGGTCTTCATTCAATACAGTATCAAAACCAACATTCAAAGAAAAAATTTCAGCACTCGGCAACCTGCCAAGATTTTTTAAACTTGTTTGGCAAACCAATCATTGGTACACCATATTAGATGCTTTGTTAAGATTGATTCGTTCTGCAATTCCTGTTTCAATTTTATATGTTGGTAAATTAATTATTGATGAAGTGGTTAAGCTAAGCAAAGGCCACGCCGCAAATCATACTTTTTTATGGGAGTTAGTTGCTGCAGAATTTGGGCTGGCCATGATATCAGATGCGTTGGCAAGAGCAACCGCATTAGTAGATAGTTTGCTTGGCGATCTGTTCAGCAATTATACTTCAGTCAGAATCATGGAACATGCTGCCACGCTTGATCTTGATCAGTTTGAAGATTCTGAATTTTATGATAAGCTGGAACGTGCAAGACAACAAACTATTGGCCGCACTATATTGTTATCACAAGTGTTTGCGCAGGTACAGGATTTGATTACCATGGCATTTCTTGCAGCCGGTTTAATGGCGTTTAATCCATGGTTGATATTATTATTGCTGATTGCCATTGTGCCTGCATTTTTAGGTGAATCTTATTTTAATGATCGTACGTATGCACTTACCCGCGGACAAACACCGGAACGCCGTGAACTTGATTATATGCGTTACCTCGGTGCCAGCGATGAAACAGCTAAAGAAGTAAAGCTGTTCAATCTTTCCAACTTTTTAATTGATCGTTTTAAAACATTAAGCAATAAATTTTATGCTGATAATAAAAAGCTGTCTATCAAACGTGCATCATGGGGAACTGTGTTTGCACTCATCGGAAGCCTTGGTTATTATTCAGCATATATCGCTATTATCATACAAACAATAAGCGGTGCAATTACAATTGGTACGCTTACATTTTTAGCAGGTTCATTCAGGCAGTTAAGAAGTTTGCTTGAAGGAATTTTATCACGCTTTACATCTGTTTCGCAAGGTGCAATTTACCTGCGTGATTTTTTTGATTTCTTCGAGATTCAGCCTAATATCATCACACCGCAACATCCATTGCCTTTTCCAAATCCTGTTAAGCAAGGTTTTGTTTTTGAAGATGTAGGTTTTAAATATCATAATACAGATAACTGGGCAAACAGGCATTTGTCTTTCACATTGCATGCAGGTGAAAAGCTTGCATTGGTGGGTGAAAATGGTTCCGGTAAAACAACGCTGGTAAAACTGCTTGCACGTTTATACGATCCAACTGAAGGAAGGATTTTGTTAGATGGAATTGACTTGCGTGAGTATGATTTGTTTGCGCTGCGCCGCAACATCGGTATCATCTTTCAGGATTATTTGCGTTATCAAATGAGCTTTGCACAAAACATTGCAGTGGGCAATATTGATGAATTAAATAACCGTGAGTTGATTGAACAATCTGCAGAAAAAAGTTTGGCAAGTTTGCTTGCTAAAAAGTTACCTCAACAATATGATCAGGCACTTGGCCGCCGCTTTAATAATGGTGTTGAATTAAGTGGCGGTGAATGGCAAAAAGTTGCGTTGGCAAGAGCGTATATGAAAGAAGCGCAATTACTAATTTTGGATGAACCAACCAGTGCCTTAGATGCACGTGCCGAGTATGATGTATTTCAACGTTTCGCTGAACTTACAAAAGGCAAAACGGCTGTATTAATATCGCATCGCTTTTCAACTGTGCGCATGGCAAACAGAATTCTTGTTTTAAACAAAGGCCAGTTGCTAGAAATCGGCAGCCATGAAGAGCTGCTTGCATTAAACGGAAGATATGCAGAGTTGTTCCAGTTGCAGGCGCAGGGATACAGGTAAACACATTTGTTACAATCAATTACAAACTCATCTTAATAAGTTTTGCATGAATAATCTGGCAATCATATTACAGCCATTACATTTGCACAATTTCTGATTATGCCTAAAGACAGTTCCATTCATTCTGTTTTAATTATCGGTTCGGGCCCTATTGTAATTGGGCAGGCTTGCGAATTTGATTACAGCGGCTCACAGGCTGCACGCAGCATTCGTGAAGAAGGTATTAAAGTTGTGCTTATCAACAGCAATCCTGCAACCATAATGACCGACCCGATGATGGCTGATAAAGTATATCTTCTGCCATTAACGGTTGAAAGTATTGAACAGATTTTAGAAGAAAATAAAATTGATGCAGTGTTGCCAACCATGGGTGGACAAACTGCATTAAACCTTTGTATTGAAGCAGATGAATTAGGTGTTTGGGAAAAGTATAAGGTGCGTTTGATTGGTGTTGATATCGCTGCTATTAAGGTTGCAGAAGACCGTGAAAAATTTCGCCAACTGATGATTGATATTGGCATTAAAGTGGCGCCAAGCCGCGTTGCCAATAGCTGGCTGGAAGGGAAAGATTTTGCGCAGCAGATCGGCTTTCCATTAGTGATTCGCCCATCATTCACGTTAGGCGGAACCGGTGGTGGTTTTGTGCATGATAAGAGTGAATTGGATGAAGCGTTGCAACGTGGTTTACAAGCTTCGCCGATACATGAAGTGTTAGTTGAAAAAGCAGTGCTTGGCTGGAAAGAATTTGAACTGGAATTACTACGTGATAAAAATGATAACGTTGTTATTATATGCACTGTAGAAAACGTTGACCCGATGGGCATTCACACAGGTGACTCAATAACTGTTGCACCGGCAATGACGTTGAGTGATACAGCTTTCCAGGACATGCGTAACCAGGCAATAAAAATGATGCGCAGTCTTGGCAATTTTGCCGGCGGCTGTAATGTACAGTTTGCATTAAATCCTGAAACGGAAGATATTATTGCGGTTGAAATAAATCCACGTGTAAGCCGTTCATCTGCGCTTGCATCAAAAGCAACCGGTTATCCTATTGCAAAGATTGCAGCCAAGCTTGCAATTGGTTATAGTTTGGATGAACTCAAAAATCAAATTACAAAAACAACATCAGCTTACTTTGAACCTGCGTTGGATTATGTAATTGTAAAAGTGCCACGGTGGAACTTTGATAAGTTCAAAGGCGCCAATGATACATTGGGCTTGCAAATGAAAAGTGTTGGTGAAGTAATGGCCATTGGCCGAAGCTTTAATGAAGCCATACAAAAAGCCTGTCAGAGTTTGGAGAATGAAGCAGTTGGCCTTGGTTATTATGGCAAAAGTTTAATGAAGAGTGATGAACTGATTGAATACATCAAAACGCCGAAGTGGGATCGCATCTTTCGTATTAAGGATGCATTGATGCAGGGCGTTACTGCTAAAACAATTGTACAGGCAACTTATATTGACCGCTGGTTCATTTACCAGATACAGGAAATTGTTCGCCTTGAAAAAGAACTTGCAAAACATACGTTAGATAATTTACCGGAAGCACTTTTAAAAGAAGCGAAGCAAAATGGTTTTGGTGATGAGCAGATTGCACGCATTTTAATTGATCGTTGCACTGATGAACAGGTATACGAAAAACGTAAAGCACTTGGCATAGTGCGTATTTATAAAATGGTAGATACCTGTAGCGCAGAGTTTGAAGCAAAAACACCTTATTTCTACAGCAGCTTTGAAGGATAAATCATATTAATGATTAACTTTCTTAATCGCAATTACCATTTCATCTTTGCTTGGTATAAATCTTGTTTTTCATCTTGAAAATTAATAATGGCAACAGCTTTTCCAATAATTGAATGGGGAAATGGAACAAATATTTATGAGGTTAATGTTCGTCAGTACACACAAGAAGGAACATTTAAAGCTTTCATTGAACATATTCCAAGATTGCATAACATGGGCATTGAAATTTTGTGGCTGATGCCTGTTACACCAATCAGTGTTGAAAAAAGACAAGGCGCCTGGGGCAGTTATTATGCGGCGAGTTCGTACACAAATATTGATCCTTTATATGGCACCGAAGATGACTTTAAAGAACTGATTAAAACAGCGCATTTTTTTGGAATGAAAGTGATCATAGATTGGGTTGCAAATCATACAGGATACGATCATCAATGGACAAAAGAACATGCGGACTGGTATCGTAAAGATGAAACCGGAAACTTCACTGAATTATATGGATGGGTAGATGTGATTGACCTGAATTATGAAGTGCCTGCTTTGCGCAGAGGAATGATTGATGCCATGAAACATTGGGTTACAAATTTTGACATTGATGGCTTTCGTTGTGATATGGCACGTACAGTGCCTGTTGATTTCTGGATTGAAGCACGTGGTGAATGTGATGCAGTGAAGTGTTTATTCTGGCTGGCTGAATGTGAGATATTGAATTATCATGAAGCTTTTGATCTTACATATGGATGGGAAGTAATGCGTGCCTTTGATGCTTACTTTAAAGATGAAATAAGCTTTGATGAAATAAAACCGAAGATGGTTGGCTATTCTCAATATCCTATCGGATCAAGAAAATTATTGTTTACCTCAAATCATGATGAAAACACTTATCATGGAACGGAATATGAAAAGTATGGCGTTTGTGCAAAAGCACTTGCGGTGTTTAGTTGTACATGGCCCGGCGTTCCGTTAATTTATTCAGGCCAGGAAAAACCGAACAAAAAAAGACTTGCTTTCTTTGAAAAAGATTCAATTGACTGGGAAGGTGATGTAGAATTGCATGGGTTTTATAAAACACTTTTAACCATTCGTAAAAAAAATAAAGCATTGCAGGAAAGCGCTTCTGTTTTATTGCTTGAAACGCATTGCCCTGCTACCATTGCTTATTTATGCAGAAGGCATGGTGACAGAATTTTAGTGGTAATGAATCTTGCCAAAGAACAGGCAGATATTTATATTGATCATGCTGCTTTGCCCGGCAATTATCATGATTTATTTTCAGGAGAAACAAAACAATTAAGCAGGAGAGAACACTTTACTTTTCAGCCCGGCGATTACCTTGTTTATCACATCACACATTAATCATCAACATAAAAAAACCGGTTAGCGTTGCTAACCGGAGGGATAAACTTAGGTAAAAGTTTAACTCTTTCCTATATTCTTATTTGCCCATGTTCTTTAGTCTTTGCTTATAATATCATCATCATCTTCACTAAGAATATTTTCATCATCCTCATTTATATTACTTACTGACTGCTGGTCTTTATTGTTGTTTTTATTCTGCGTACTTGCTGCTGCAAGCTGCGTTTGTGTATCACTTGAATAAGGATGAGAGATACCATGTTTATCGTCAGGAATTCCTAGAGATGTTGTTGGGCCGCCTTTAGCTGCTGCATCTCTTTCTGTATCGCCACTTGGGCTGGAATAATCGTTTTTATTTTCTAATGCCATATAATCAAATTTAAAGTGTATAATAACTTTAATGATTAAATAATCGTGCCATTTTTAAAAGTATGATTTAAATTATTTCTTTGCGGGCATTGCTTCAAACTGGCTCATATAAGCACCTTTCCATCTTTATTAAGCATCCAGTTTTCGTTTATATAAGAGAATCAATCTTGCCATCTTTACGGCATCAACTTCTTGGCCCATACACAAACCCAAGTTTCATCTTTTCCTTCAGGTTTTAATGTTGTTACTACTTCTACTGAACTACTGCATCTTTTAGACTGCTTCGATAAAGTTTTCACAGCATTAAAAATTGAATCCATTGGTTTATTCACCATAGACATGTCGAACAAATCCATTAACGCAGTATCTGCAAAAAGCATCTTTATGATTATTAAAGTATGTATCATAATCCTTCCAGAGCTCCAATCAATTTCTAACCGGCTTGCCTTTTTTTATAACAGACTCAAGCCGCTGCAATGTTTTCTTTTCTCCGCATAAACTTAAAAAAGCTTCACGTTCAAGATCAAGCAAATATTGT
>CAZZXW010000071.1:0-11948 GCA_964658095.1 uncultured Parafilimonas sp.
ATAATGCACTAATGCTATTAGTTGATCATATTGGTAATGATTTAAGCCGTTTAAAAAATGAAGTAGAAAAAATTTCTATCAACCTTAATAAAAGAAAAACAATTACGGAAGATGATATTGAAAACTATGTTGGTGTAAGCAAAGAGTTTAATGTGTTTGAATTGCAGGATGCGATCAGCCAAAAAAATTTTTCAAAAGCTATCCGCATTATTCAATATTTTCAATCTAACCCAAAGGCTGCGCCTATACAATTAATATTACCAACCTTATATACTTACTTCAGTAAAATTTATACAGTTGCGGCTTTAAATGATCATACTGAAAATGGCATAAAATCTTTTTTTTACAACAATGTTTTTGCGGCGAAGCAAGCTGTAATTGCTATTAAAAATTATGGCTTTTCAGGCACAGAAAAAATAATATTGTTATTGCATGAGTATAATCTTAAAGGCATTGGGATAAACAATAGCGGAACTACTGATGCATCTTTATTAAAAGAATTGGTTGTAAAGATTATGGCTATATAATTATACTTTTTGTAGAAAAGATATTAACTTTATTACTCCGTAGCTTTTGTTAATCACACCTTCTGAAAACTTATACGGTTTAGTTTTATTGGCAACAAGCAATAAACTAAAGCCGCTTTAAATTCAATCTCCTGTAAATTTTAAAATTGCTTTATGAAAAAGAAAGCTCTGTTGCTATGCTTATTAAGTTCTGTAATATTTAAAATCAATGCCCAGCTTTTGATAGATAAACTTGTTCGTGGTGAAGGTGGTGTAAGCAAGCAGTTTATAGCTGTGCCCGAAAATGAACAGGTAATTTTTAATGCCGCTCAGCTAATAAAATTGCTTAATCTGAATGTGGCTGCAGCTTTGGTTTTAACTAAAACTACGCAGGATGAATTAGGCTTCATTCATTACAGGTATTTTCAAACATATAAAGGCATGCCGGTTGAAAACAGCATGTACATTGTTCATACTAAAAACAATTTGCTTAAAAGCCTTGGTGGTGCAATTGTTACAGATTTTGATCCGCTGATTAATAAGCCTTCATCAGCAAAAATTTCAGGTGAACAAAGTATTGATGCAGCAATAAAACTTGTTGGTGCAACCTTATATGCATGGCAGGATAATAAAATGGAGCAGCGTATAAAGCAACAAACCGGTAACAACAATGCTTCTTATAAGCCCACTGCAACGTTGGTCTGGTATAACCCAACTGGTACTGTAAACCCTCATGAGCTTCGGCTTTGTTATAAAGTAGGTATATATGCTATGAAACCTTTAAGCCGTGCTTATTATTATGTTGATGCAATAACCGGAAAAGTATTAGGGAAACAGGATGAGCTTTTTTATTCTGATGCAACGGGTACCGCAGCAACAGCTTATAGCAGAACCCAAACTATACATTCTGATTATAACAACGGTAATTACCGTTTAAGAGATTTTAGTAAAGGCGGAGGCATTTTTACATTTCATGGAGAAACGGATTTAAGCGGCACAGATTATACAAGCCCTTCGTCAAACTGGACTTTAAGCGGTACAGACCAGGCAGCGCTTGATGTGCATTATGGAATGTCACAGGCTTATGTTTTCTATCAAACTGTTTTTAACCGGAACAGTTATGATGATAGAGGTGCTACTGTTGCCAGTTACGTGAATACACCAAATACGGACGCTTCTTTTTGGGATGGAAACACTGCGAATTTTGGAAAACTATCTTCAGGTGCTAATGGTGGTTTATCAGGTATTGATATTGTTGCACATGAATTTACACATGGCGTTACCCAACAAACCAGCGGATTAATTTATAGCAGCGAACCAGGTGCTATGAACGAAAGCATGAGTGATATTTTTGGTAAGTCAGTTCAGTTTTTTACAAAGCCAAATGATATAGACTGGCGGTTGAGTAATGATATGAATTGGTTTATCCGGGACATGAGCAACCCCAAAGCATATAACCAGCCAGATACTTATTTAGGCGTTAACTGGGCAACCGATAGTTATGATAATTATGGCGTGCATACTAATTGTGGCGTAGGCAATTTCATGTTTTATTTATTGGTAGAAGGTGGCAGCGGCACAAATGATAATGGTGATAATTACTCAGTGAACGGTATTGGAATCACAGAAGCTGATGCAATTTTATACCGAAGTAATACTACATACCTTACCTCAACATCTCAGTATGCTGATTGGCGCACAGCCTGTATAAATGCAGCTACAGATTTATATGGTGATACATCAAATGAAGTTGTACAGGTTGAAAATGCATGGCATGCAGTTGGTGTTGGTGCAAGTGGTTATAGTGCAGGTTGTGGAATACCATCAGGGCTTAATACTTTATCTGTAACAAGCACGTCTGCAACGTTAGACTGGAATACAGTATCCGGAGCGGCAAGTTATAATCTTCAATATAAAACATTAACCGCATCTTCTTACACATCTGTTACAGGAATTACATCATCATCTTATAATTTAACCGGGCTCACTGCCGGCACTAATTATGTTTACCAGGTACAAACAGTTTGTTCAGACACATCTGCCGGCAACTACAGCACCAATGATACATTCACTACATCAGGCACTGCGCCTGCTTCATATTGTGCAACAACAGGTAATACTACTTATGAATATATAAATAAGGTTGTGTTAGGTGCCATCAACAATAAAAGTGGTAACAACAATGGTTACTATGATTACACTTCTTTAACTGCAACGCTTAATGCCGGTACTACAAATAATATTACGCTAACTCCAGGTTTTACGGGTGCATCATACAAAGAGTACTGGACGGTTTATATTGATTATGATAAGAACAAAGTATTTGATCCAGGTGAGCTTGTAACAATCGGATTTGGAACAGGTACAATTATCAAAACATTTACTATACCTGCCACTGTTAAAAGCGGCTACACACGTATGCGTGTTATTATGCATTACAACAGTGCATACACCAATGCCTGCGATACATTTGCTAATGGTGAAGTTGAAGATTACAGGATACATATCAACAATCCATCAGCCTTTAATATTGCATCTGCTGAAGCGGATGCAGCACTGGTTTCAAACATACTTGTTACACCTGATCCTGCGAAAAGTAATAATGTAAAAATTGTACTTCAATTAGCACAAGCTGCACCTGTTATTTTGCGCATAACAGATCTTTCAGGCAAACAGTTAATAGTTGATAAAATAACTGGTGCGCAAACAGGTAAAAACGAATACAATATAAATTACCTGCACCTTAATTCAGGCACATACATCATCCTTGCAGAACAGGGCAATGCCATAGTTGCAAGAACAAAGTTTATAGTTGTACAATAAGTATATTAATTAAATAGAATTTTTAGGCATTGCTATTTTCATTTTCCTATATTTACAAGCGTTATTAGTATCTATTTGCTAACTGCAATTTCCAAAGCGTTCACTAACTATCATAACTATAAACAACTGTCTATGTACAAGAAAAATTACATTAAATTTTTGTTGATTGTAATTGCTTTCACAAGCTATCACGCTTTTGCGCAGGAATCAACTGCTACCATAAAGCAAATTCTTTCTTTATTAAATGAGAAAGCAAGCCGCACACCAACACAACGCAAAATTGATTCACGGCTATTGCAGGCTGTAAGAGAAAACCGTGGTGAAAAAATGGTGACTGATGTAAACCTTGATGCGGCCAATGTAGATGCTGATGCTGCAGGTTCATTAAAAGTAGACATTAAAGCTGATATTTCAGATGCTTTTCTTGCGAAGCTTACGTCGCTTGGCGGAAAAATCATTTATGCATCTTCTCAATATCATACGGTACGTGCAACAGTAAATCTTAAAGCCGTTGAAACCATTGCAGGTTACACAGAAGTGAAATTTATTCAACCTGCTGTAAAAAGTATGCTGGTTGATATAGGAACAAACACAGTAAGAATGGATCCGGCATTTGAACAACGTGCAGCCAATGTACGCGCAAAGCTAACAGCCTATCTAAACAAAATGCATCCGCTTATTGGAAGTGTAACCTCTGAAGGCGATGCAACTCACCGGGCAAACAACGTAAGAACAACGTATGGTTATTTAGGACAAGGAATAAAAATTGGTGTTTTGTCTGATAGCTATAATGCTACAGGCGGTGCAGCTTCAGATGTTACTAATGGCGATCTGCCAGGCACCGGTAATCCTGATGGCTATACTACACCAGTAACCGTTGTTCAGGATTATTCAGGCGGAGAAGATGAAGGCAGAGCCATGTTGCAAGTGATACATGATCTTGCACCAGCTGCTACTTTATATTTTGCAACAGCTGATGTTAGTGAAGCGTCTTTCGCTTCTAACATTCAGGCATTGCGCACTACGTATGGCTGTAATATTATTTTGGATGATGTTGCTTATTTTGATGAACCCGCTTTCCAGGATGGTATAACAGCGCAGGCTGTAGATGCAGTAACGGCTAATGGTGCTTTATATTTTTCATCTGCAGGTAATTCCGGCTCACTGGCAAAAGGCACATCGGGTGTGTATGAAGGCGATTTTAATGATGCAGGTTCACCGGCTTTTACAGGTAGCACAAAATCAGGCACTATACATAATTTCGGAACGGTTGCATCTCCCGTTAACGGAGATATTATAACATCTACTGGTTTTGTATATAACCTTAACTGGAGTGATCCTTTTGGTGCTTCATCAAATGATTATGATCTCTTCCTGGTAAGTTCAACAGGTACTGTAAAAGCATCTTCTACCAACGTGCAGAGTGGCTCACAAGATCCCTATGAACAAATATCGCCAAAGACCTTAAGAAGTGGTGACAGGCTAATTGTTTTTAAAGCTGCCGGTGCAGCAGTAAGAGCATTTCATTTAAACACAAACCGCGGTACACTAACCATTGGAACTAACGGACAAACAACGGGGCATGCCTGTGCTATAAATGCCTTTTGTATGGCAGCCACACCAGCCGCCGATGCCTTTGAATCAGGCTATCCAACCGGGCCTTATCCAAATCCTTTTAACTCATCAAATAAAGTAGAACCATTTTCTTCTGATGGTCCAAGAAAAATATTTTATAATCCTGATGGCTCCGCAATTACTGCAGGCAGCTTTACGTTTGCCAGCGGCGGTGGCAGTACACTTGCCAAGCCGGATTTAACAGCGGCGGATGGTGTTTCAACAACATTAGGTGCATCCACAGGTCTTAATCCTTTTTATGGCACTTCATGCGCAGCGCCACATGCTGGCGCTATTGCAGCATTATTATTGTCAGGCAATCCTTCCTTAACGCCTGCACAAATAAGAACTATACTTACATCAACGGCACTGGATGTTGAGGCCTCCGGTTATGATAACGTAAGTGGATATGGTATTATACAGGCTTTCCAGGCGGCAGGACAGGTAAACACCGCACCATGTAACACACCTTCAGGGCTTGCTGCATCATCTGTAGCCAGCTCATCTGCTACAGTAAGCTGGGCTGCTGTAACCGGCGCAGTAAGTTATAACCTTCAATATAAAACTGCAGCTGCCAGTTCTTACACAACAGTGTCCGGCATAACGGCAACATCATATAATTTAACAGGATTAAGTGCCAGCACTACTTACAATTTTAAAGTACAAACTGTTTGTTCTGGCACAGCAACAAGTGCTTACAGCAGTGTAGTATTGTTCACAACAACTACAACCGGCAGCAGTGCTTACTGTACAACAACTGGTACTACTTCAAGTGAATACATAGGTAAAGTTCTATTAGGAAGTATTAATAATACAAGCGGCAATAACAATGGCTATGGAGATTATAGTTCTTTAACTGCAACACTTACTGCGGGTAAGTCAGCAAGCATGACCTTAACGCCTGGCTTTACCGGGTCTACGTATCGAGAATACTGGACAGTATTTATAGACCTTAATAAGAATAAAATTTTTGATTCAAACGAAGTTGTACTTAGCAATAATGGCTCAGGTGCAGTTACCAAATCTTTTACCATACCATCTGGTACTTCAGCAGGTTACACAAGAATGCGTGTTGTTATGCACCAGGCCAGTAAAAGAACAGATCCTTGTGGCAACTTTACCAATGGTGAAGTTGAAGATTACCGCATAAAGATCGTTTCTCCAGGCAGCGTTGCAGCATTTGCGGTTGCTGATGCACAGGGCTCTTCATTATTATCATCTATGACAGTTTCTCCAAACCCTACAAAAAACAGTAATATAAAAGTATTGTTGCAGCTTACACAGGCTTCTCCGGTTACTTTACGCATTACAGATCTTTCAGGTAGATCATTGCATAGTCAAAATGCATTAAGTGCTTTTAAAGGGAGGAATGTTTATAGCTTGAACAACATGCATCTTGCATCAGGCACATACGTAATTCTTGCTGAACAAAACAACAGGATTGTTGCAAGGTCTAAATTTATAGTTGCTGAATAAGATTCATTAATTTAATAAGAGCTGTCTTTTTTTAGACAGCTCTTATTAAAATATCATGAATTACTGTTTACAAAAATTTACACACAATTTTTATTAATAAAACCAATTGTTCATTATGAAGAAGAAAATTCTACCTTTTATGTTATTAAGCTTTGTTATCATCAAAGCTTACTCGCAAAGTTTTTTGAAAGAGGCAATTCGTGGTGAAAAAGGAATAAGCAAGCAATTCACCGCAGTTCCTGAAACGGAAAATCTAAAATTTAATACCGCTCAATTAAAAGGCTTGCTTGAACTGAATGCAAATTCAGACCTTGTGCTAAAGCGTTCAGAACAGGATAAGCTTGGCTTTATTCATTACCGGTATTATCAAACCTATAAAAACGTTCCTGTTGAAAACAGCATGTTTATTGTGCACACAAAAAATGGTGTATTAACAAGTCTTGGCGGCTCAATTGTTACTGATTTTGATGAAGCAATGGATGCCCGTGCAACAACAAAAGTTTCACAGGGTAATGCCATAACAACTGCAATAAAATATGTTGGTGCTAAAGTGTATGCCTGGCAACAACCCGGAATGGAAAAGGCATTAAAAAACCAATTGAATAATGTAAATGCAACCTATGCGCCAAAAGCAAGCATGGCCTGGTATAGCCCAACTGATGACGTAAGCCCGAGAGATTTACGGCTTTGTTATAAAGTGGATGTTTATGCAACACAACCTTTAAGCCGTGCTTATTATTTTGTTGATGCAATAACAGGAAAAGTAATAGGTAAAAAAGATGAAATTTTTTATTCTGATGCAACAGGCACAGCAGCAACTGCATACAGCGGTACGCAAACTATTCATTCTGATTTATACAATGGCAGTTACCGTTTAAGAGATTTAACTAAAGGCGGTGGCATTATAACATTACATGGTGAATCGTCAAGCAATGGAACTGATTATACAAGCGCTTCTGCAAACTGGACCTTAACAGGCACCAACCAGGCAGCATTAGATGCACATTATGGTGTATCTCAAACTTATGCTTTTTACTATACTGTTTTTGGGCGAAACAGTTATGATAACGCTGGCACAGCTTTAACCAGTTATGTAAATATTCCTAACACAACAGACAATGCTTATTGGGATGGTACTGCAATGAATTATGGAACACGCTCCACAGGCGCCGCTGGCGGTGTAACAGGTATTGATGTTACAGGCCATGAATTAACACATGGTGTAACGCAGGAAACAAGTAACCTGAACTACAGCAAAGAACCAGGTGCTATGAACGAAAGTATGAGCGACATCTTTGGCAAATCAGTTCAGTTCTGGAGCAAGCCAAGTGATGTGAACTGGCAGTTGAGTAACGATATGAAATGGATTATTCGTGATATGAGTAATCCTAATTCAGAAGGCCAGCCTGATACCTATAAAGGTACTGACTGGGCAACATCAAGCGCTGATGATTATGGAGTGCATACAAACAGTGGCGTAGGTAATTTTATGTTCTATTTATTGGTTACCGGCGGTAGCGGCACAAATGATATTGGCAGCAGTTACTCAGTTACAGGTATTGGTTTAACAGAAGCTGATGCTATTTTATATCGCACCAACACAACATATTTAACGGCAACATCTCAATATGCAGACTGGAGAACGGCCTGTATAAACGCAGCAACAGATTTATACGGCTCATCTTCAAACGAAGTAACACAGGTTGAAAATGCATGGTATGCTGTAGGGATAGGCACTGCAGGCGGTGGAACAAGTTGTACAACACCAACAGGGCTTGCTTCATCATCCATCACAAATACATCTGCTACCGTAAGTTGGGGCGCTGTAACCGGTGCAGCCAGTTATAACCTTCAATATAAAGTCTCTACAGCTTCTACCTGGACAACCATTAGTGGCCTAACAACTACATCACGCAGCTTAACAGGCCTTGCTGCCGGTACAACTTATAACTTTCAGGTGCAAACAGTTTGCTCAGGCTCATCAACAAGTGCATACAGTACCACTTCATCGTTTACAACAACAGGTACAGCTCCTGTGGCTTATTGTACAACAAGTGGCGCCACAACTTATGAGTATATAAACAAAGTTTATCTCGGAAGCATAAATAATACAAGTGGAAATAATACTGGTTATGGTGATTATACTTCAATAGGTACAACACTCAAAGCTGGTAATTCAGCAAAGATAACCTTGCAGCCAGGCTTTACAGGTTCAGCATACACTGAATACTGGGCTGTGTATATTGATTACAATAAAAACAAAGTGTTTGATGCAAATGAACTTGTAGCAACCGGCAGTGGTGCAGCTAATGTTGCCAAAACGTTTACAGTGCCAACAACCGCTTTAACAGGTACTACACGTATGCGCATAATTATGCATTATAACAGCTTACGCACAACGGCATGCGGTACTTTTAGTGATGGAGAAGCAGAAGATTACAGGATAAGTATTACAGGTGGTGCTTTTGCTGAATCTGCAATTTCAGCGACCTTAACAACTACACCTGCAATTCTGGTTACACCAAATCCTGCAAAGAACAATAATGTAAAAGTGATGTTGCAGCTTATACAAACTGCACCGGTAACTTTGCGTATTACAGATCTTTCCGGCAGAACAGTACACGTTCAAAATGCTTTAAGTGCGGTTAACGGTAAGAACATGTATAGCTTAAGCAATATGCATGTTGCTGCGGGCACATACATAATTCTTGCTGAACAAAACAACAGGATTATTGCAAGGTCCCAATTCGTTGTAGCTGAATAATAATCTCTGATAATTTTTTTAAAGGCTGCTTTTTACAAAGCAGCCTTTTATTTTTGCGCTATGCGCATTGCCGTTGTTCAACATGTACATGCAGGTTATTATTCAGATTATATTTCTTCTTTGCTTGATGAAGCCAGCCTGCAATTAAATTACCAGGTTAAAACATGGAGCAATTCTATACCTGCTTTCAAACAACAAATTGCCGAAAACGCAATTGTATATATTTTGATTGAAAGCGATAGCAGCCTTGCATTAAAATGGTGGTATGCGGTTAAGCTGAAATCAATTTTAAAGAAGCTGAAACCAGGTGTTGTGCTTGATCTTAATGGCATTGGTATAACCGCTAAAATTGCACAGCTTACTATTTTAGATCAAACCTTGTTTAATAAAAACAAAGATGTTTTGTATGCAATTAACCGGATGGCAATAGATAAATTACAGCATACAATTAATAAAGCAAACGGCACAATAACCTATTCGAAAAAAAAAGCAAGGGCTTTAAATGAAGAACACAAACTAAACAACCGTATTCATGCAATACGTTTTACTGCGCCGGATAATTTCAGGAAATATGAATGGCATGAAAAGATTATGATTAAAGCAATGCAGTCAGACAATAATGATTATTTTATAAGCGTATTAAACGATAATGCGGAAGATGATTTTACAACGTTGCTGCGTGGTTTTTCCATATTTAAAAAATGGCAGCAGAGTAATATGAAGTTATTGTTGTTGCCAAAGTATGAAGGCTTTGATGCAGACATTCACGAGAAATTAAAAAAATACAAGTACCGCAATGATGTTAATTTACTGGAAAGCCTTGATGAAGTATCGGTGATTGCTGCGTTATCATCAGCACATTCATTTGTTCATTTTTCATCAGCCTTTGCTGACCTTGCGGCTTTATCTATCGCATTAAAATGTGCTTTGCCAATCATTAGTTTTAAAGATGAAGAAGTGGAAGAATATTTAGGCGATGCGGCTTATTATACTGAAAATAGTTTGCCTGAATCTTTAGGCAAGGCGTTGATCAATTTATATAAAGATGAAAACCTGCAGGCACAGTTAAGAGAGGCTGCAGAAAAACAGGCATTAAATTTTAACCGCGAAACGTACCGCAATCAATTATGGCAGCTTTTACAAACTGCGGCACATTCTTAGAGTTACTTTGCAAACACTTATAACATGAAAGATTCAACAATAACAATTAATGTAAAGCTGGATGAAGACAAGATTCCGCAACAGATAGAATGGAATGCAACCGGCAGCACTATTGAACAGACACAACAGGCAAAAGGCATCATGCTTTCTTTTTGGGATGGAGAAGAAAAAACAGCGATGCGCATTGATCTGTGGACAAAAGAAATGCTGGTAGATGAAATGGCGGATTTTTTTTACCAGACTTTAATAACAATGGCTGATACATATAACCGCGCCACCCATCAAAAAGCGTTAACGGATGAAATGAAAGAATTTGCAAAAAGCTTTTACGAGAAATTTAAAGATTTACAGGCAAAAGAACCTAAATAGTAAAGTATAAGTAAAGCATCATTGTTTATGCTTATAGCCTGTATATTTAGGGCCGGTAAGAATTGATTTTCGTTTTAAAACGCAGCAATCCTTTTCAGAAAATCATCTCTTTTTCTTGTTGATACTTCCACATCAGAACCGTCTTCCATAGTAACAAATCCGCCCCTGCCTTTATTATAATTTTTGATGCGGTTGAGATTAATAAGATAAGAATGATGAACCCTAAAAAAATTACAATCTCTCAACAGCCCTTCAATGTCTTTTAGTGTCTTTGAAACAAGCAGCTTTTTTTTATCGCTGGTGAAAGTAATTATATTGTCCGGCAGGGTATTCAATAAATACTATAATGCACAGCATATCAATCCTACCTCTATGCTCTATCGGTTTGTGTCCGCATCAATCAATAGAATTTACCTTTATAATCATCTTACAAAAATAAATTGACACAGGCATTCACTTACTCCACCATTCTCACAATTGCCATTCCCTTACTGGCAAGCTTGTTAGTTGCAACCTCATTTATACCACTTGCTAATGTCAGGCACAATAAATAATGTGCCGCCTTCACCGTTTTTTCAAAGATGAATGATTGTTTAACTGTACCTTTTGCTTCAAGCCATTCAGTTGTTTGTACGGTACACTTATACATACACCCTGTTTATTAAACAACATCAGCAACAACTCATACCGGTAACAATTATCTTTTTTAGGCAGAGCCGGTGGCATATAGGTATGCATATTAACCTTCAACACTTGTTTGTTGGCTGAAACGTTAAACATCGGCACAGTACCAAACCGGTTTAATGTATAAGCAGGGTTAAGCTCAAGTCCATACAACGCTTGCAGTAAGCTTTTAAATTCAGCGCTGTTGGCTTTGCGCATACGCTAAGTATAGCTTGCCACAATTGCCCTTCTTTAAAGCCCTGGCTGTATGTTTTCAACACATCATAAACAGCTTTGGCAGCAGTATTCAGTAAACTTGTTTTGGCAGATTGTGCGGCAACCGCTTCATTGATCTTTATCGCGGTTTTACTGCCTCGTGCAGCACGTGTATGTTTACCATAGGTAAGGCTGTCTACCTGTATAAGTTTAGGTGCATCAGCCAATTCTGTTTTGCTGCGTTTGCTTTTTTTTGGCATAAACAGATGTATAATATAAATTGCAATAGCAAGGCTTTACGCAGATAAAAATACAAAAAACTTTTTTTTAGAAAAAAAGCAAAACGATTTGATTAA
>CAZZXW010000072.1:0-11801 GCA_964658095.1 uncultured Parafilimonas sp.
CTCCTTCTTATCGAGCTTAATAATTAAATACCTAATCAGGGATTAACATGAATTAATGTGACCTCTGTCTTTTACTACTCTTGCCTACTTAATTTTATTTAATTCAACAATATTTTTTAAAGTTTGTTAAGTAATAAAATGGCTTATGTCAACAGTATTACTAACCGGCGGAACAGGAATGATTGGTACGCAACTTCAAAAACATTTAATAAATAATGGTTACTCAATTATTGTACTTGACCGAAGCGATAAAACAAACAAATCAGCAGATAAAAATATTGCTTACGCAAAATGGAATATTGAAAAAGGTGAGATTGACAGAGATGCTATTGCTAATTCAGATTACATTATTCATCTTGCCGGCGCCAACGTTGCTGAAAAAAGATGGACCAATAAACGCAAAAAAGAAATTGTTGAAAGCCGTACAAAAAGCGGTGCGCTGCTGATAAAATCTTTAAAAGAAATTCCTAATAACATTAAAGCCGTTATCAGCGCATCAGCAATTGGCTGGTATGGCCCTGATAGTAATACATCTGAACAAAATGGCTTTACAGAAGATATGCCTGCAGCTAATGATTTTTTAGGAACTACCTGTAAGGTATGGGAAGCAAGCATTAAACCTGCTGAACAATTAAATAAGCGGGTGGCAATCTTAAGGTTTGGAATTGTATTAAGTAAAACAGCCGGTGCTCTTGCTGAATTTAAAAAGCCTCTAAAATTTTATATTGCCGGTATTTTAGGCAATGGCAAACAGGTGGTAAGCTGGGTGCACATAGATGATTTGTGCAGGCTCCTGTTATCTGCAATTGAAAACGAAAATATTTCAGGTGTGTATAATGCAACAGCGCCGCAACCGGTAACTAACAAACAACTTACATTGTTCCTTGCACAGCAAATGCATAAAATTTTTTTACCGGTGCATATGCCTGCATTAGTATTAAAATTAATGCTGGGTGAAATGAGCACAGAAATACTAAAAAGTGCAACAGTAAATGACAATAAAATTAAAAGTGCAGGTTTTAAATTTTTATATCCTGATATTGAAGCAGCATTAAAAGACCTGGTTGATTAACAAACACCCTGGTTTTATCTTTAACAAGCAGGTATATCGTAATTCATTTTGCGGTTAAAAGTTAACTTATCATACATAATGCCTGTAACCTTACTTCGTACTTAATCATTACCTTTCCTTAAATTTTTAAAATGAATTTTATTCAGGATTTCTGGTGGCTCTTAATAGTCATCTTTATAATATTCAGCGGGCTTGTAACAGTTAACCAGGCAACCATTGCTGTTATAACAATGTTTGGAAAATACCGCCGCATTTTAAGGCCGGGGTTAAATTTTAAAATACCGCTTCTTGAACAGATTTATCGTCGCATCAGCATACAAAACCGTTCTGTTGAGTTGGAATTCCAGGCCGTAACGCAAGACCAGGCGAACGTTTATTTCAAGAGCATGTTATTATATGCTGTAATGAACGCTGATGAAGAAACCATAAAAAAGGTAGCGTTTAAATTTATTGCTGATAAAGATTTAATGCAGGCTTTGATAAGAACGATTGAAGGCAACATCCGTTCTTACGTGGCAACAAAAAAACAATCTGAAATCTTAGGTTTAAGAAAAGACCTGGTTGAATCAGTAAAGTTCGAAGTAGATCATGTGCTGGAAGAATGGGGTTATCATTTGCTTGATCTGCAGATCAACGATATAACTTTTGATAAAGTGATTTTAGATAGCATGAGCCGTGTGGTTGCCAGCAACAACTTAAAAGCAGCAGCAGAAAATGAAGGCCAGGCTTTGTTGATCACTAAAACAAAAGGCGCAGAAGCAGAAGGTAACGCCATTAAAATTTCCGCAGAAGCAGAACGTGAAGCTGCCCGTTTACGCGGCCAGGGCGTAGCATTGTTTCGTGAAGAAGTAGCAAAAGGCATGAGCCAGGCAGCAGAACAAATGAAGCAGGCCAATCTTGATACCAACATGATCTTATTCAGCATGTGGACAGAAGCCATAAAAAATTTTGCGGAAGCAGGCAAAGGCAATATGCTCTTTTTGGATGGCAGCACAGATGGCATGCAACGCACTATGCAACAATTGATGGGTTTATTAAAAATGAATAATACGCAAACTACTGACGGTCGTTCGTGAAATAATTACAATCTGGCGATCATATTTTCCAAACGCTTTGCATCATTAAAGGCGTATCCGAAAACATCATTATTAAAGAAAGCATAAACGCTTCTGCCTTCATTAAACCATTGCTTAAACAGGTTTGCATAATGCGTTAAATGTTCGTCTGAATATTGAGATGCATACAATTGTGCAGGGCCATGAAAGCGCACATACACATGATTAGCCGTTGCAATTTCTTCATACGGAAAACCAACTCCGCTTTGCGATATAACAAATGCAATGTTATACTGCTTCATCAAATCAATGCTTTCTTTACTTAACCATGTTGGATGGCGCACTTCCATCGCGAAGCTGTAGTATGAATACTCTTTTTTACAGAGCTTATATAAATGTTCTGTTTTTTCATAGTTAAAATGCAATGATGGTGGCAATTGAATTAAAACTGGCCCAAGTTTTTTCTTTAACGGCGCAAATACATCAAAGAACTTTTCAAAGCTTTTTTCAGGATCATTCAGCTTTTTCATGTGCGTTAAGTAACGGCTCATCTTCGGACAAAACATAAAATCCTTTGGCACTTTTTCAGCCCATGCTTCTGTTGTTTTTATATTTGGTAGATGATAAAAACTGGCGTTAATTTCTGTTATCTTAAATCGTTCGGTATAGAACAAAAGCCATTCATTCGTTTTTAAATCTTCAGGATAAAAAATACCTTTCCAGTGCTTATAACTAAACCCTGAAGTGCCAATGTGTATTGCAGGTTTGCGCATGATGAATGCAAACCAATTTTCAAACCAGTTTCAACTAAAAGAAAAGTGAAGCTGCATAAGTATGCCTCACTTATATAATCATATTATTTGTGCTGCCTGAACAACCATTCCATCATGTGCTCATCACTATAAGCGGCAATCCACGAAAAATGGCCTGTTTCAGGATAGATGGTAAGCCCGGGATGTGCGCCGGCTTTCATTAAAGCCGCATTCATGTCAACAGAATTTACAATATTAACTGCCGGGTCTTCTGCACCATGAAAAATCCAGATTGGAATGTGTGCAATGATGGGCGCTTTAGAAACATCACCGCCGCCGCAAACAGGCACAGCTGCTGCAAATAAATTCGGGTAACGTTCAATCGCATCATAGGTACCATAACCACCCATTGATAAACCGGTAATGTAGATGCGGTTTGTATCAACAGGAAGTTTGGTAATCGTTTCACGGACTAATGCAATGAGCAACTGCATTGGTTTGCTAGGTGTGGCTTGCATTTGGTTTCTTGTTCTGTCTGCAAAACTTGCCCAGCCTTGATTAAGTGGACATTGCGGCGCAATAACAATCGCCGGATGCTCTACCATATTTTTGTCGGTGGCAAAATTTTGAACGCCCCATTTTAATTGCGCTTCGTTATCATTGCCTCTTTCGCCGGAACCATGTAAAAAAATAACCAACGGATATTTACGCAGTGTATCCGCATCAGGAAACAGCAACCTGTAATTAAGTGTATCGCCGTTTTGTATAAATTGATTTTTGCTGAACCGCTCCATTTGTGCGGTAATTTTTTGCGTGTTGCAAAGCATAATGACAAGGAAAGCGAAAATAGCAAGCCGGTAAGTTCTCATGTAAGTGGTTTTTATTAAAATTAGGAAAATTCGTTTTATTGGTCTGGTTTTAGTGACCTCCGCACCTGCGCTAACGGCTTCCGCTTTTCACCTATTACATTTCAGCCAAAACATCTTCTTCTTTAACCGCTTTATGCATGCGTTGGAGGAACTGCAACATCATTTCCATATCTTCCACATCATTAACAACCAGTAAAAAGTTTTTGCCAACCTGCTTCAATCTTGCTTTGTTGGTTGATGTTTGCAGATACCTCATAATATTTTTAAAAACATCGCTTTCAAAATAAGGAGAATCATTTTTATTGATAAAATAGCAACGCAGCGTTTTATCTTTCAATGTCAATTTTTCAAAACCCAAATCAACTGCAGCCCAACGGCAACGAACTGTTGTTATCAAGTCTTTTACTTCATTTGGTATTGGCCCAAACCTGTCAATCAATTCTTGCTCGAAAGCCTGTAATTCTTTTTCGTTCTCACAATTATCCAGTCTTGTATAAAGAGATAAACGCTCGGTTATACTTTCAACATAATCATCCGGAATCAAAATTTCAAGATCTGTATCAATCGTACAATCACTTACAAAATCATCCTGTTTACTTATTTCTTCTTTAAATACATCTTTGAATGATGTGCGTTTTAATTCGCGAATGGCTTCATCTAAAATTTTCTGATAGGTTTCAAAACCAATATCAGCCATGAAACCTGTTTGTTCACCACCCAATAAATTTCCCGCACCACGAATATCCAAATCACGCATTGCAATTTGAAAACCACTTCCTAACTCACTAAACTGTTCTAATGTTTGCAAACGTTTTCTTGAATCAGTTGGTAACGTTGCCATTGATGGCGCAAACAAATAACAAAAAGCTTTCTTATTGCTTCTGCCAACGCGGCCACGCAACTGATGTAGATCACTCAAACCAAACTGATGCGCATTATTAATAATGATCGTATTTACGTTTGCAATATCAACGCCGCTTTCAACAATATTGGTTGAAACAAACACATCATATTTTCTATCTATAAAATCAAGCAAACGTTCTTCAAGCTGGTCGCCTTCCATTTGTCCGTGTGCATACGTAACACTTAAATCAGGGCAAAGACTTTGAATGAGCGCAGCCATTTCTGCCAAACCATGCACACGATTATGAATAAAGAAAACCTGTCCACCGCGTTCTGTTTCGTAATAAATCGCATCACGGATTGCATCTTCATTAAATAGTACAACTTCTGTTTGTATTGGCTGGCGATTTGGTGGCGGCGTGTTAATGATGCTCAGATCTCTTGCGCCCATCAAACTAAATTGCAATGTGCGTGGAATAGGTGTTGCCGTTAGCGTTAAGCAATCAACCGTTGCACGTAATGTTTTTAATTTTTCTTTATGTGCTACGCCAAACTTTTGCTCTTCATCCACAATCATTAAACCCAAGTCTTTAAACTTTACAGTGTTTGCAAGCAAGCCATGCGTGCCGATGATGATATCAACTTTGCCTTCTTCCACTTTTTTAAGTGTTTCTTTTTTTTCTTTGGCTGATTTAAAACGATTGATATAATCAACTGTAACAGGAAAATCTTTTAAGCGTTCGCCAAAAGTTTTATAATGCTGAAACGCAAGTATAGTTGTTGGAACAAGCACGGCAGTTTGTTTGCCATCAACCGCATTTTTAAATGCAGCACGAATTGCAATTTCTGTTTTGCCAAAACCAACATCACCGCAAATCAAACGGTCCATCGGTGATGCGCTTTCCATATCTTTTTTTACATCTTCAGTTGCTTTAGCCTGGTCAGGTGTGTCTTCATAAATAAAAGATGCTTCCAATTCTGTTTGCATGTAATTGTCTGGCGTATGCGCAAACCCAAGCTGGGCTTTACGTTGAGCGTATAATTTAATCAAGTCAAAAGCAATCTCTTTAACTCTTGTTTTGGTTTTTTCTTTCAGCTTGTTCCAAACATCACTTCCAAGCTTGTTCACTTTTGGTGCTGTTCCTTCTTTGCCGGTAAACTTTGAAATTTTATGCAGAGAATTGATGTTGACATAAAGAATGTCTCCATCTTTATAAATAATTCTTACTGCCTCCTGCAACTTTCCATTCACTTCCAGTTTTTGCAAACCGCTATATGTGCCAACCCCATGATCAATATGCGTAACAAAATCTCCGGGTTGTAATTCTTTTAAAGTGCGAAGTGTGAGCGCTTTATTTTTATTATAAGCTTGTTTAACGCGATATTTATGATAACGCTGAAAAATTTGATGATCTGTATAACAAACAATTTTTAAATCTTCATCAATAAAACCTTCGTGAATTGATGTTGCAATCGGTGTGAAATTTATTTCTGTATTTAAATCTGAAAAGATATTGTGTAAACGCTCTAACTGTTTTGCCTGCTCTGCAAAAACATACAAACTGTAACCTTTGCTTTCATGCGCTTTTAAATCTTTAATAAGTAAATCAAATTGACGATTGAATGCAGGTTGCGGTTTTGTATTAAGTTCAATTTCAAAATTTGAAAGATGTGGTTTATAACCAAACTCAACCAAATGATGATTATTGATTTGCCTTTCTAATGTTGACGCAGGAACAAAATCTTTTAGCTTGACAGACTTTAAAATCGTTGTATCATCATCAAGATCTTCATCTTTTAAAACACTTGTTTTATTGTGTTCGATAAAGTCGCCTAACTGCTCTTCCTGTTCGTTAATCGTTTCTTTTATAACATCCCAATCTTTAATCCACACAACGGTTTGTTCAGGCAAAAATTCAAGCAAAGAAATTTTATCATCGCTTTCAAATTGTGTTTCAACATTTGGAATGATAGAAACCTGTAATAACTTCCTTTCACTTAATTGCGATTCAGGATCGAATATGCGAATGCTATCAACATCATTTCCAAATAATTCTACCCGATATGGCTTTTCATTTCCGAAAGAATAAATATCAAGTATGCCGCCACGCAACGCAAACTGACCAGGTTCATACACAAAATCAGTTCGCTCAAAACCATACATCACAAACAATTCAATCAAACTGTCAAGGTTAAGTGTGTCGTTTGTTTTTATATGTATGATGTTGCTGCTTAACGTTTTTGGCAACACCACTTTTTCAAACAGCGCATCAGGATAAGTAATTATAATTCCGCTTTGTGAAACGGAGAGTTTAGTAAGCGCTTCTGTACGCAGCATCACATGGCTGCTGTTTAGTTGCCTGAAATCTTTTTTATTTTTAAATGATGATGGAAAATAAAAAAGATTTAATGCCTGGGTGAGATTTTCTAATGTGTTATGAAAATAAGCAGCTTCTTCTGCATCATTCAAAACAACCAAATGCGTTGAAGCATTGTTGGCTTTATCGTTTTGATATTTATCAAACAAAGCCGCTAAAACAAACTCTGCACTGCTGCCCTGTAAATTTTTAAGAAAGATTTTTTGAGTATCGGCAAAAGATAACCTATCCGCCAGGTGAAAAAGGCGGGGATGATTTTTATACTTGTTCAGCAATTCACCCAAATTCATAAACGCTTTGCAAAGTTACAACCACTATTCTTAAAAAATAAACAAAGAGTTTATATTGATAATTTGTATTTGTATCTTACTTAAAAATTGTTGCTATGCCAGAGCCATGGAGAACAGGAAAGTTCATCCGTATTGAAAAAATTACAGAACTAACATGGCGTTTCTGGATTCAAATTCCTGAAGTTGAAAATTTTGATTTTAAACCGGGACAATTTGTAACACTTGATCTTCCTATTCATGAGCAAAAAAATAAAAGATGGAGAAGTTATTCTATCGCATCTCACCCGGATGGCACAAACGTAATTGAGCTGGTTATAGTTTGGCTTGAAGGTGGTTTAGGCACACATTATTTATTTAATGAAATTTCAGTTGGAAGTGAAGTGCTATTACGTGGCCCGCAGGGCATTTTTACTTTACCCGCTTTAATTGATAAAGATCTTTTTCTTATATGTACAGGAACCGGTATAGCGCCGTTCCGCTCAATGGTGCATTATATACATCTGCATAATATTGAACATAAAAATATTAACCTGATCTTTGGATGCAGAAAATTATGCGATAGTTTATATGGTGATGAACTTAAGATTTTATCAACCAAACTTCCCGGTTTTAATTACCTGCCGGTTTTTTCAAGAGAAGATAAAGAAAATACTAATATTAAACATGGCTATGTACATGCTATTTATGAAAGTTTGCTTTTAGCTGAAAAACCTGAAGCTTATTTTTATTTATGCGGATGGAAGAACATGATTGATGACGCAAAACATAACATCATAGCAATGGGCTATGACAAAAAAAGCATTCACCTTGAATTATACGGTTAGGAAACTCTTAAATTCTGATCTTTTGTTTTATGAGTTATTAACTCAAAATCCTGGTGTTGCGTATTTTTCTCTGATTTGTAATCTGCAATTCTTTTTTCTAATGAAAGAATGCGTGAGTGGCTTGCAAGCATTTCATCTTCGAGCTGAAGAATTCTTTTACGTTGTTTTTTTGCAGCAGTAGCTTTAGAAATAAAGCCAATTACAAAACCAGCAATTGCAAATACAGATGAAATTACCAAGGGATCTGTTGTGGTTGCAAATATCAATTTCGAGATCATAAAAAGTTTCTATTAATGTTGTTTTTGATTTAGATACGGACTTTGTATATTTATACGAGAATAGTTGTTGTTAAGTTTACTGAAGACAAATATACATATTTAATATTTATAGAATTACTGATGCTTTAAGTTTTTTGCAAACCTCTGAAAGGCTGATTCTTTCCTGCCTCATTGTATCTCTGTGTCTCAATGTTACGGTGTTATCTTCTTTTGTCTGGTGATCAATAGTTACGCAATATGGTGTACCAATTGCATCTTGCCTTCTGTAACGTTTTCCTATTGTATCTTTTTCTTCGTAAAAACATTTAAAATATGGCTTGCACTCTTCAATTAAATTCCTTGCTATTTCTGGCAACCCATCTTTTTTAACCAATGGTAATACCGCTAGTTTTATGGGCGCTAATTTTTCTGGAATATGCAGTACAACCCTGCTGTCTTTGTTTCCATCTTCTTTAATAATAATTTCTTCTTCGTAGCTGTGCGACAGTATCAATAAAAACATCCTGTCTAACCCAATTGAAGTTTCAATAACATATGGTATATAATGCTGGTTAATTTCAGTATCAAAATAAGTAAGCTTTTTATTGCTGTATTTCTGGTGGCTTGAAAGATCAAAATCTGTTCTTGAATGAATACCTTCCACTTCTTTAAAACCAATCGGAAATTCATATTCAATATCCAGCGCCGCATCAGCATAATGCGCCAATTTTGTATGATCATGAAACTGGTATTTTTCTTTTGGAATGCCTAAACTCAAATGCCATTTCATTCGTTCTTCTTTCCAGTATTCATACCATTCTTTCTGTGTACCAGGACGAATAAAGAATTGCATTTCCATTTGTTCAAATTCTCGCATTCTAAAAATAAATTGTCTTGCGACAATTTCATTTCTGAATGCCTTTCCAATTTGTGCAATGCCAAAAGGTATTTTCATGCGTGAAGTTTTCTGCACATTCAGAAAATTCACAAAAATTCCCTGCGCTGTTTCCGGTCTTAAATAAATTGTTTCTGCTTCGCCGGCAACAGAACCAATCTGCGTTGAAAACATAAGATTAAACTGGCGGATCTCTGTCCAGTTACAGGTTTCGCTTACAGAACAGGTAATCTTTTTGTCTTCAATCAATTTTCTTAAAGATGTATAATCTTCTTTGGCTAAAAGAGAATCCATTTCAGCAAGCAAATCATCTGCTTCTTTATTTTTTCCTTCTGATTTTAGCTTATCTGCAAAACCTTCAATTAAATGATCAACGCGATAACGCTTCTTGCTATCTTTATTATCAATCATCGGGTCGCTGAAATTGTCCACATGCCCACTGGCCTTCCATGTGGTTGGATGCATGAAAATTGCTGCATCAATGCCCACAATGTTTTCGCGCAGCTGCGTCATGCTTTTCCACCAGTAATCACGGATATTTTTTTTTAGTTCACTTCCATAAGGGCCATAATCATATACAGCGCTTAAACCATCATAAATTTCACTGGAAGGAAAAACAAATCCATATTCTTTTGCGTGGGCAATTATTGCCTGGAAACGGTTGTCTTGCGTTAAACTCATTAGTGGCAAAGATATTTGGAAAATTAATGGATTGAATTATCTTTGCATCCCAAATTAAAAGGATTTCAATTTATGCTCATTATTGATTCAAAAGATTGCGAAAACATTGACAAAGCACTTAAAAAATACAAAAAGAAATTTGAGAAAAGTAAAGTTTTGTTGCAATTAAGAGAACGCCAGACTTTTACTAAGCCTTCTGTTAAGCGCCGCAACCAGGTTTTAAAAGCTGTTTACAAACAACAGATTGCAAGCGGTAAAATAGAACTTTAATTTATTATACAACATAAAACAGCCATAAGGTATTAACTTTATGGCTGTTTTATGTTGTACGCACAATATCTGCAATTAAAATCTTTTCTTGACTATTTACGTTTTGAGAAACGTTACTCACAGCACACACTTACTGCTTATCAAAATGATTTAGAAAATTTTTTAAATTTTTTAATCACTGGTTATAATTCTATCAGCATACAAGAAGTAACTTCTTCAATTGTACGCACATGGCTTGCAAAACTTAAAGAAGAAAAGCTTACTTCAAAATCAATCAATCGTAAAATATCTGCTTTAAAATCTTTTTTTAAATTTTTAATGAAAGAAGGTTTGGTTGAAGCCACGCCAATGAGCATTATTATCTCACCCAAAATAAGTAAACGGCTGCCGGTTTATGTAGAACAAAAAGATATAAAAACCTTATTTGATTACATAGAATTTCCTGATAACCGGAATGGAAAAACAGAACGGTTATTATTACAACTTTTATATAACACAGGTATACGCGTAAGCGAGTTAGTGCACCTGAAAACAAGTAATATAGATTTTGGAAATAATACAATTAAAGTACTTGGCAAAGGCAATAAAGAAAGAATTATTCCAATCAGTAATCAATTGTTTCAAGAGATATCAGACTATATAAATGATAAAGACATATCATTCAACAGCGAAAATTTATTTTTGAATGAAAAAGGCAAGCCTTTATATGCGAAACAGGTTTATAATATTGTAAAGAAATATTTATCACTAATAACAACAATTACTAAAAAAAGTCCGCACGTTCTTCGCCACAGTTTTGCTACGCATTTATCTAATAACGGCGCAGATCTAAACGCTGTAAAAGAATTGCTTGGCCACAGCAGTTTAGCAGCAACACAGGTTTACACCCATAACAGCATTGAGCGGTTAAAAAATGTATTTAAAAAAGCGCATCCAAAGGCATAAAAATGTTTAAAATTTTGTCTTTTAAGGGTTGTAAAAAGTAATTTAAAACTAAAAAAATTTATTCTTTAATTTTTATCTTTATATGCTCAAACCAATTTTTGGTTTATCAAAAGTTCTTTATTTTTTAATTTAAATTTATTGATCTATGAACGTGAACATTCAAACCGTACATTTTATTGCAGACGAAAAATTAATTGAGTACGTAAACAAGAAGATCCAGAAACTTGATACTTTTCATGACAGGATTATTAAGGTTGATGTTTTTTTAAAGCTGGATAATGTTGTGCATAATATTAAGGATAAGATCACCGAAATTAAAATCACAGTTCCACGGCAAAGTTTTTTTGTAAAATCATGCACTAAATCTTTTGAAGAATCTTTTGACATGGCTTTAGATTCAGCAATAAACCAGATAAAACGAAAAAAAGAAAAATTAGCAGCATAATTTTAAGCCACTTTAATGTGGCTTTTTAATTATCACTATAATAAGAACTCTTAAAAAGACTTCACAAAATTTTGTCAAACAAAGATTTCATTTACCTTTGCCATCCCGAAAAAAAACCGGGATTTGTTTTCTTTGATATATTGTTTTACCAGGATGGCTTTCTCTGGTACATAAAAATGCCACTTTAGCTCAGCTGGTAGAGCAACTGATTTGTAATCAGTAGGT
>CAZZXW010000073.1:0-11774 GCA_964658095.1 uncultured Parafilimonas sp.
TGCTTTTACCATGCGTTATCCATGATTTTGTGCCATTCAAAATCCATTCATTATTCTTCTTTGTTGCAACGCATTTCATGTTGCCTGCATCGCTGCCAGTGTTTGGTTCTGTTAAACCCCAGGCGCCAAGCCATTCAGCAGTGGCAAGCTTTGGTAAATACTTTTGTTTCTGATCTTCGCTGCCAAAACTTAAAATATGGCCAACGCATAACGAGTTATGTGCAGCAACACTTAGCCCAATTGAACCGCAGACTTTTGCAATTGCTTCAATAATACTTTTATATTCAAGGTAAGTTAACCCGGAGCCACCATATTGCTGCGGAACCAAAACGCCCATAAAACCCATTGCGCCCATTTGCTTAAAAAGCTCCAATGGAAAATGCTGGGCTTCATCCCATTCCATTACATGCGGCTTAATGTTTTGTATGGCAAAATCGCTTGCAGTTTGCGCTATCTGTTCGGTAAGTTCGTCTTTATAAAAATCCATAAACTAACATCTGTTAGCGGGCAAAAGTAAAGTATGATTCTTTAAGTACGATAAATTATAGGTTATTGGTCATTCATTTTTAAATATGGACGAATTAATTTAAAAGTACTGTCGCTTAAGCCATAAGTTTTTTTAACATCATCAACTGATTTAAAGCCGCCCATACTGTTCCTGAATTTAACTAAGCGGTTAGCAAGCACATCGCCAATGCCCGGCATGGTTTTCCATTCTTCAGCAGTTGCAGTATTTATATTTATTGCATGATAAGTATTGGTGACGGATATTGGCTTGTTAAATGTTTGCTTCGCTTCCGGCTTATAGTTTTTATCGTTGGTTGCTGAAGCAATTTTTATATAAGGAATTAATTTTTCAGCATCAGCAGGCTGCAAACCATATATCTTTTTTATGTCTTGCGGTGTTTTAAAATAACCGCCTTTAGTTCTATAATTAATAATTGTATGTATTACTTTATTGCTAAACCCAAGTTGCTTAAAACCCTCTTCATCCAAAGTGTTTGGATCAAACTGGAATAATTTTGAACCAATTTTTGTTTGATGAACCGTATCTGATGATGGCACACTATCGCTATAAATATTGCTATGGTTATATTCGGGATGTTGTTGCTGGTATTTATCTAATTGTTGCTGCAGGTTTTCATCAATGCTTAATTCAAGTTTTTTTGCCGGGAAGAACAAGGGCAACGCTATGATAAAAGCAACAATTACAAGCAGTATAAAAACTGCATTTCTTTCTTTTTTTGAAAAGATAAAATATTCTTTCCATGAACTTCTTGTCATGCATTCACTATTAATGTAAGCAAGAGTCATACGCTGATTTGTAACCCATCATAAGCAAGATGAAAACCTGGTGGCAAACTTTTATCTACAAATTCATGTAAGCCTAACTGGTGACTGATATGTGTGAAATAAGCTTGCTGCACATTAAGTTCATTGGCCAGTTCAACAGCTTCCTTCAATGTAAAATGCGAAATATGTTGTTCATTCCTCAAAGCATTTAACACCAGCACCTTTGAATTCTCAATAATTTTTTTAACCGGTTCATCAATCCTGTTTGCATCTGTAATATAGGTAAAATCTTTAAATCTGAAACCATATACCGGCATTTTATGATGCCACACCCTAAATGGCTGTACCGGAATATCACCAATTACAAACGGCGTTTCATCAATAATATGTAAATCTATCTGTGGAATACCGGGATATTTTTTTTCGGCAAAGGCATAAGCAAATTCTTTTTTCAAAGCTTCTGCGGTAAGTGCATTTGCATAAACATCCATTGTTTTTTGCTGAAAAAAATTATAAGCACGTACATCATCCAGGCCGGCAATATGATCTTTATGCGGATGCGTGAACAGCACTGCATCCAGCTTTGTATTATTTATGCGCAGCATCTGGTAACGAAAATCCGGCGTTGTATCAATAACAATTGTGGTGGTAGCAGATTGTATTAAAATGCTTGTTCTTAAGCGCTTATTTTTTTTATCGGTTGAATGGCAAACAGCGCATGGGCAGGCGATCATCGGAATGCCAGTGCTGGTGCCGGTACCAAGAAAAGTAATGCGTAAATCAGTAGATGCCACAAAGCAAATCTACTGTTTCAGCGATGTAAAACACATCAAAATTGCAAAATGGTTTGCCTGTCTTTTTCTTTAATTGATTCGAACAATTTCTGGCTTTCTAAGGTAAGCTTATCAAATTCAATTTTAATCTGCGGAATAAGATCGAGTAAAGTATTTATTCTGCCTTCTGTATTTAAAAATTTATTGAGCACTACAATCTTTTTCTCTTCAAGCAAACACCAGCCACTTTGAAAAGTGCCGCGTTCATATCTTATAATATAATTGCTTTCATTTAAGATGTGCTCAAGCTTATCTAAAGACGCCTGCGTTAATTTCATATTTCAAAATTAAAACAGTTGCAAACAGTTGATTATAATGTTTTCCACACCAATATTTTTTAATTACAAAAAAACAGTAACTAACATTTGTACGTTTTAAAAAAAGAATATTACTTTGCTTTTTTATATTGACAACATTAGTCAATTCGGTTGCTTGCTCATAACAATCCTGTTGGTTCACCAACGGGATTTTATTTAAATATATTTTCAGACAAGTTATCTGATTAATGTTTTAGCGCTTGTCGTTTAAATAATATATGCAATCAAATCATAACAATGCGCAAAATCAACCATAAAAACCTTCTGTGTATCTTGCACGCCTTTTATGGCAAAAGCAAAGAAAGACGAACCCATAATTCTTATAACCAATGATGATGGCATTACTGCGCCAGGCATAAAAGCATTAACTGAAGCTGTAAAAGACCTGGGAAAAGTAATTGTTGTGGCACCTGATAAACCACAAAGCGGCATGGGCCACGCTATAACAATCGGTTACCCGTTGCGCTTAACGCAAACTGAAACGTTTGAAAATATTGAAGCTTATCAATGTAGCGGCACACCTGTTGATTGTGTAAAACTTGCCGTAGATAAAGTGCTGCACCGCAAGCCTGATATATGTTTAAGTGGTATAAATCATGGCGCCAATCATTCTATTAATATAATTTATTCGGGCACTATGAGTGCTGCGCTTGAAGCATCCATTGAAAGCATTCCAAGCGTTGGTTTTTCTTTGCTTGATTACAGTATGAACGCAGATTTCAGTGGCGCATCTTATTATGCTAACCTTTTGGTAAAGCAGTTGCTTGGTAAAAAAATTGACAAGCATCTTTGCCTTAATGTAAACATACCACCGCTGGAAAAAGATAAACTAAAAGGCTTAAAGATCTGCCGGCAGGCTTATGCAAAATATGAAGAGCGTTTTGATGAACGTAGTGACCCCAATGGCAGAAAATATTATTGGTTAACCGGCGAATTTCAGAACTTTGATAAAGGAAAAGATACTGATGTGTGGGCATTGGAAAATAATTATGTAAGCGTGGTACCCGTGCAGTTCGATCTTACAAATTATACACTAAAAGCTAAATTACAGAAAGCATTAATCCATAAAAATTGAAACGCGATTCATTGTTTTTCGGTATAATGCTCGGGCTGTTTGCTCCATTGCTCGGCATGCTTGTATATTACTTTTGGAAGTTCTATCCTACTTATTCAATCGGTGATTTTTTTTATGTTATTTATACAAACAAGAGCATTCTTTCTGCACTTTCTACCTTTTCATTATTTGCAAACGTAGTATTACTTACATTATATTTAAATACTCGCCGAGATGAAACTGCCAAAGGAATTTTTTTTATTTCCTGTGTGTATGCTATCGGTGCTATTATTTTAAAGTTGATAATTTAGTTTGGGCTTGCAGCAGCTATGCTATATTTAACCTGCCTAATAAAACACCGATACAAAAAACAATTGCTCCGCCTACAATAACCTGCAAAAGCGTTTTGGCAAGTGGCGTTTTCATATAATGATAACGAATAAATGCAATGCCGGCCAGTTCAAAAATTACAACTATGTAAGCTGTGTGCAGCGCTACATTAATGTTTGAGATTAAAAATGGAAACGTATGTAACATGCCGCCAATGGTTGTGCCTAAAGCTGTGATCATTCCGCGTTGAACAGGATTGCCTCTGCCTGTTACTGTACCATCATCTGATAAAGCTTCTGCCAAACCCATGCTTATACCTGCGCCTAATGATGCAGCCAAACCAACATAAAAAGCTTTCAATGAATCATTGGTTAAACCGGCTGTTGCAAAAATGGGTGCTAATGTAGAAACAGAACCATCCATTAAACCTAACAATGCAGGTTGCACTTTTTGAATAACGAACGTTTTGTTATTTTCTTTTTTAAGATCAGTCATCAAAATTATATCGGTATAAATCTAAAGTTAAACCGGTAAAGATTATAACTTTTTTTGCTTAATAATATGTATCGAAAGATATTAAGCATTTGGGTTTCCATACTTCATCAGGCTTTCTTCCATAATATGGTAAACATGCTTTTTTAGTTGCTGTACATCCTCTTTTGTTTTATACAAATCAACTTCAACCTCATCTAAAAAGATACAACGGCTTAAACCAGGTGTCAATGAAAAAATGCTTCTTTGGTGTAAGCGTTTTGTATTATCAATAAATAATATTGGCTTGATGCAAGTTTGCGTTTCAACGGCTGTGCGAAATGCGCCATCATAAAAATCTTTTAAAGGCAAGCCGGTTTCATTAAATGTTCCTTCGGGAAAAATAAAGATAGAAATACCTTTTGCAATAGCCGCTTTTAACGCACGTACACTTTTAGCACGATGTTCTGCATCTCTTCTATCAACCAAAATAACAGCAGCACGATATATTAAACCAAACACAGGATACTTTACCATTTCATATTTACCTAACACACGCACCGGTTGGTGCATGCAACGTATGGATGATGGAATATCTAAATAAGAAGAATGATTGGCTACAAATATGTATCGCTTATTTAAATCATGAGGCGCTTCATAAATTTCTTTATGCCTGATAAATACTAAAAAATACCAGCATGCTGCCCAGCACCTGCAAAGTTTATATACAAGATTACCGGCTTTTACTTTTCCGAACGGCAACACGAATAACATCAGCACAAACACGATCATCATCAATGCAACAAACATTAGTAACGCATATATACAATAGACAACCTGAATTAGTTTCAATAAGAATTTCACTTCAATTATTTATGCCTGCGCCTGCGTAAATTCTTTCAATTATATTAACCACTTTCATACCTTCTGTTGCGGTTGTGGTTATCGGAGCTTTGTTTTGTAAAACATCAATTACATTTTGTATAATAAAATGATGATTAGCAGCGCTGCCTTTATAACTTCCATAATCGTTGAAAGCATTTGTTGAATTGAGTTGCGGCATTATATAGTTTTTTATATGGCAATATTCAATCTTATCCATGTATTGTCCGCCAATTTTTACGCTGCCGTTTTCTGCTATAATTGTGATGCTGCTTTCCATATTTTCATCATAAACAGAAGTAGAAAAATTTAAACATCCAAAAGCATCATCACCAAATTCAAAATTTACTATGCCGCTATCTTCAAACGCTGTAAGTTGTTGATGATTGAATGATGCAAATTTTGATTTAATATTTTTTATATCACCAAACAACCAGTAAAAAATGTCTATGAAGTGTGAGAACTGCGTAAACAAAGTACCTCCATCAAGGTCTTTGCTTCCATGCCAGCTATCTTTTGTATAATAACGTTCATCGCGGTTCCAGAAACAATTTAATTGCACCATATATATCCTGCCTAAAATGTTTTTATCGACAATATCTTTTAACCAAATTGACGGCGGAGAATACCTGTTTTGCATCACAACAAATACATGTTTATGTTTTTCAGAAGCGATATTAATTATAGTTTTTGCATCGTTTGTATGTAAACACATCGGCTTTTCAATAACCACATGTTTACCGGCATGTAAGCATTCAATTGCTTGTTGTGCGTGCAAGCCATTTGGCGTTGCAATGTTGATTACATCTGTTTCAACTTTCGATTGAAAAAAATCTTTTAATGAAGAAAAAAATGGTTGTTGGTATTGATGAAGATTAAGTTGTTCAACAGGTTTTACATCAATCAAAGCCGTTAATTCAGCTTCTTTATTTTTATTAATAACTTCCGCATGGCGTTTGCCAATATGCCCGCAACCAACAACTGCAAATTTAACTTTCTTCATGCTACAGCTTTGTTACACTATTGTTTTTAAGCTGGTACGTTGAACCGCTTTCTGTGCATGTTGCAAATCCTTTTTCATCAAACAAAAGCTTACTTCCATTTTCACTCATCCATCCAATTTGTTTCGCTGGATTGCCAACAACCAGCGCATATGCATACACATCTTTTGTAATCACTGCACCGGCGCCAACAAAAGCAAATTCATTAATTGTAATGCCGCAAATAATAGTTGCATTTGCACCAATGGTTGCACCTTTTTTAAGGAACGTTTTCTTAAATTCTTTTTTTCTTGAAACTGCACTTCGTGGATTAATAACATTTGTAAAAACGCAGGATGGACCAAGGAAAACATCATCTTCACAAACAACACCATTGTATAAAGAAACGTTGTTCTGCACTTTTACATTATTGCCCAGCACAACATCATCTGCAATAAAAACATTCTGACCAATATTGCAATTCTTGCCAATTATACAACCTTTCATTAAATGTGAAAAATGCCAGATGCTGGTGCCTTCACCAATAGTTGCACCTTCATCAATAACAGCAGTTGCATGTACAAAAAATTTAGCAGGCATTTTAATATATCAATGCAATACTAAAAATATTTTAAGTTGATTAAGAATTAATTTCTAAACTCCTGCGATATCATCAGGCCATAAAATCCACCATCCAGAATACCAATTCCGGCTCTGCCAAACTGTGGTTTTAAAATATTTGCTCGATGGCCCGGCGAATTCATCAAACCCTGGTGTGCTATTGAAAGTGTTTGCGCAAGTGCAAGGTTTTCACCGGCAATGTGATATTTAATGTGCGCATCGTACATGCGGTCAAACGGGTCTTTGCCTTCCGGCGTTTCATGTGCAAAGTAGCCACGTTTAAACATATCTGCAGAATGCGCCAGCGCTACTTTTCTTAATGCGGTATCAGTCCTCAAAGTGTCTAAGCCATATTTTCTTCGCTCTTGGTTTACAAGCACTAACATCCTTGCTTCAAGGTCAGGCCTTTCTTTAAAATGCGCCGTGCTAAAAGGCAGCGATAAGATTTCATGGCTGGAAGGTTCGATGGTTAATTTATTAATGCCTTTATCAACCGCCTTATCAAACACAGGTGAGAGTTTGCCGCTTAACCATTCTACCTGCATGGCAAACTTGTTTGCTATCTTGCTTTCTCTTGCTTTATCAACAACCTTTTCTGATAATGGAAATGCAAGTAATAAAGAGGAAACGATTGTTGCAGCTATTAACCCGTTCAAAACGCCGGGAATCATGCCGGCTGCATGGTTTAATGGATTGCGGTGAACATGCGTTGGTGTAATTTTTAAAATTTGCCTTATGATAATTGCAAAAATTATTCTTGTAAAAATGATGATTGAAAGAAAGGCGAGTGGCGTGCTCCATAAACCGAGTGCCGGGAAATTTTTTTCAAAAACATTTGCTAAGTATGGATAACCAACAAACCCAACGCAGATACTGCCAGCCCATGAAAGCAGTTCAAGGCTGCCTGCTAAAAAGCCTTTTCTCCATCCACTATAAATAAAAATTAAAACAATAAAAATTATTAAACCATCAACCCAATTCATATAATTATTTATGTATTGACTTAAATAAAAAGCCTCTGCTTAATCGCAAAGGCTTTTTTTGAGAACACTAACAACTCTTTTATTGATTATTTTTAGAATTATAATCACTTACAGCCTCTTTATCCTCGCCCAACTTATCATCTTTCTGATAATTATTACTTCCTGAATTATTATTCATTTTATCAGATGATGTGGTATTTTCTGAATTTGAATAATTTTTTGAAGCCTGGTTATTATTATTCTGCCCCATGTTCTTTCTTTGATTTTCATTCGCTAAACTGCCGCTTGTACCCTGCCATGATTCTTCACTTTGTGATGAGTTTGCCTCACTGCTTAAACCGGTTCCTTTACCCTGGTTCATAGAGTTATGGCCGCTATTCCCCGAACCAGCTGAACCATTGCCCTGATTTTGTACATACTGATTCTTTTTTTCATTTGCATTGTCGTTAGCATCTTTACCAGTGTATTGCTGGTTGTTAGATGAATTGTTTTTGTCCATAAAAAAATTTTTATAATTAAACAATACATTTACTAAATCAAATAGCAAGCCATACAATTGCCGGAATGCATAACTAACATCTAAAATATTAATGCGCCGCTTATTCAACTTATCATTAATAGAGGTTTAACTAACTGTTCACTTATTTTTGCAGCCATTAATGAAAGAATTTAAAAGATATTTAATTACTGCGGCTTTGCCTTATGCTAATGGTCCGTTGCATATTGGCCATTTGGCAGGTTGTTATTTGCCTGCAGATATTTACGTGCGTTATTTAAGGGCACAGCAACGTGATGTAAAGTTTGTTGGTGGAAGTGATGAGCATGGCGTACCTATTACAATTCGTGCCATGAAAGAAAATACAACGCCGCAGGCCATTGTTGATAAATATCATGCAATCATTAAACAAAGCTTTGAACAGTTAGGAATTTCATTTGATATCTATTCAAGAACATCAAATGAAGTACATCATACAACGGCTTCAGATTTTTTTAAGAAATTATATGATGATGGTTTGTTTGAGGAGAAAGAAACCGAACAATATTTTGATGAACAAGCAAATATTTTTTTAGCGGATAGATATATCATCGGCATTTGCCCTGTTTGCGGTAATCCAAATGCGTATGGAGATCAATGTGAACGTTGTGGCTCATCATTAAGTCCTGAAATGCTCATAAATCCACGCAGTGCATTAAGTGATGCAACACCCATCAAAAAGAAAACAAAGCATTGGTATTTTCCATTACAGAATTATGAAGGCTTTTTAAAAAAATGGATTCTGGAAGATCATACAGAATGGAAAAATAATGTTTATGGTCAATGCAAGAGCTGGTTGGATAATGGCTTACAGCCACGTGCTATGACTCGTGACAGTAACTGGGGTATAAAAGTTCCGTTGCCTGATGCAGAAGGCAAGGTTTTATATGTTTGGTTTGATGCGCCGATTGGTTACATCAGTGCAACAAAAGAGTTGACTGATAACTGGGCCGATTACTGGCAAAAAGAAGATACGAAACTTGTTCATTTTATAGGAAAAGATAACATCGTTTTTCATTGCATTATTTTTCCGGCAATGTTGAAAGCTCATGGTGATTTTGTGTTACCTGATAATGTGCCTGCGAATGAATTTTTAAATATTGAAGGCGAGAAGGTTTCTACTTCACGCAACTGGGCAGTTTGGGTTGATGAGTATGTAAAAGATTTTCCGGGTTGTGAAGATGTGCTGCGTTATGTGCTTTGCAGCAATGCGCCCGAAACAAAAGACAATGATTTTACATGGAAAGATTTCCAGGATAAAAACAATAGTGAACTGGCAAGCATCTTTGGAAATTTTGTAAACAGAACTTTTGTGCTGATGCATAAGTTATGCGGCGGAAAAGTGCCTAAACTGCATGAAGATGTGATGGATGATTTAGATAGAAACTTAATTGAAGAAATAAAAAATTCAAAAGTAAAAGTTGAAAATGCAATTGAAGCTTTCAGGTTCCGTGAAGCCTTGTTTGAAGTAATTGATCTTTCCCGTAAAGGCAATAAATATATGCAGGAAAAAGAGCCGTGGAAGAAGTCGGTTGATGGTGGACCGTTGACAGTTGACCGAAAACAAATTGACAACTGTTTACATTTGTGTTTACAGCTCACAGCAAATCTTACAATACTTATCAATCCATTTCTTCCATTTACTGCAAAAAAATTATTGCACATGATGAAGGTGGTTGAAAAAATGCTTGAATGGAAAAATGCCGGAAGCGTTAAGTTATTAAGTGTTGGGTATAGTTTGCGTGCACCTGAAATTTTATTTAGAAAAATTGATGATAAAGAAATAGAAATGCAGGTTGAAAAATTGAAAAGTGGATTAGTGAAAGCGGAAAGCACAATGCAAAAAGCAGAAAGTAATGAAGAATCGCTAACAGCCAAAAGCCAACAGCTAAAAGCTCAAATTCAATACGACGATTTTGCAAAGCTTGATTTGCGTGTTGGTAAAATTATATCGGCACAAAAAGTAGAGAAAGCAGATAAATTATTAAAGCTTGAAATTGATTTGGGTTTTGAAAAACGCACTATAGTTTCTGGCATCGCACAGCATTTTTCATCTGAAGAAATAACAGGTAAACAGGTGGTGGTTGTTACTAATCTTGCGCCACGTAAAATGCGTGGCATAGAAAGTAATGGAATGATATTGATGGCGGAAGATAAAAGCGGCAAACTACATTTTATAAATCCGGATGATGATATTAATGCAGGAAGTGTAGTAAGTTAAATATGTCGGCAAGACCGAAAGTCAGTAAGACGTTAAAACAGTATAAATGTTCTTCAGACTTTCCATCTTACGGACTGATATGCTTACATAAAAAAGTCTATAAATAATGAAACATTTACCATTGAATCCGCAACTCTTTATTGAAAACCGTAAGCGTTTTATAAAAGAAATGAAGTCAAACAGCATTGCTATTTTCAACAGTAATGATGAAGTGCCAAGCAATGGTGATGCGTTGTATCGTTTTCAGCAAAACACAAACCTGTACTGGCTTTGCGGCATTGAACAGGAAGATACCATGCTGATTTTATTTCCGGATAATGTTGATGAAAAATATCGTGAAGTATTAGTGCTTGTTCGCCCGAATGAACTGAAAGAAAAATGGGATGGTAAAAGATTACGTGCTAACGAAGCAACTGAATTAAGCGGCATCAAAACAATTGTCTGGCTGGATACTTTCGATGTCTTATTGCAAAAATGGATTCATTCATCAGATACCATTTACCTAAATACAAATGAAAACGACCGCAAAGGAAATTCAGAAGTTATAACGCGTGATTATCGATTCATAAAACAAATTAAAGAGCATTATCCTTTACACAAATTAGAACGCAGTGCACAGATAATGCTTAAGCTGCGTGCTATAAAAACAAAGTATGAAGTAGAAGTTATTCAGCAGGCAATTGATATTACTGATAAAGCTTTTCGCCGCTTGTTGCAGTTCATAAAACCAGGTGTAATGGAATATGAAATTGAAGCGGAAATTATGCACGAGTTTTTGCGCAACCGCTCAAAGGGTGAAGCTTATGGAAGCATTATTGCAAGCGGTGACAGAGCAAGAACTTTGCATTATATTTCCAATAGCGAAGAAGGAAAAGATGGCGAACTAATATTGATGGATTTTGGTGCAAATTATGGTGGTTATGCTGCAGATCTTACACGTACAGTGCCTGTAAATGGAAAATTTACAAACCGGCAAAAAGAAGTTTATAATGCATGCTTACAGTTACATAATTATGCAAAGAGTTTGCTAAAACCAGGTATAACCATTACAGATTATCATGAAAAGGTTGGTGATGAAGCCACACAAATTTTTCAAAAGATTGGGCTGCTTAAGAAAGAAGATATAAAAAATGAAGACAAAGAAAACCGTGCTTACAGAAAATATTTATATCACGGCATCTCACATCATTTAGGTTTGGATGTGCATGATCTTGGACCGTTTACAGCGCCGCTTGAAGAAGGCATGGTGCTTAC
>CAZZXW010000074.1:0-11668 GCA_964658095.1 uncultured Parafilimonas sp.
ATACTTTCTTGTAATCTTCAAACATTGCTTCCTGCTCTTCGCTGGCACTTGTTATAACTTCAATGCAGGCATCCTCTTTCTCTATAAGCTTAATAAAGGTTTTCAGAATTTCTTCCCGCACTTCATTCTTCTCTTCCCTCTTATCACCTTTATCTTCTTTACCGCCGATCACTACTAATATTCCAACAGGTTCAGGGCAATTGTTTACAGCATGATTATATTCCATAACAGCAAGCTTAATTGCTTCTGTATACAAACAGCATACCTTAATAATTAAGAATATAATTAGCGGTAGTGATTAATCTAAACAAAAAAGCTTCCTCTTTCAAGGAAGCTAAAACCCAATACAAATGGACACATCAAACATTTTTTAATAATTTTCCCTTTGCCAGCCCGAATTACCTATTAAGTTTGTTGGCGTACGTCAAGTTCCAGCAGGTGAAATATGAGTCCAATTCATAAGGACAAAACAGGTTTATACATATATAAGAGCTTTACTGATGCTAATTTAACAAACCGCCTCATTAAAGCCATAGATACAGGCTAATTTGGATAGACTTTTAGCTACTACAGTTTACCTAAAGTTTGCATGAAGTTGATAAAGACTTGCATAACGTTGTGTTTAAGAGAAGTCGAGCAAATACAGCTTGCTGCTGTTGGATTGAAGTAGTGGGAATTAACTGCAACCCATACGAGCAATCAACTTTCGAAAGCGAATACATAATATTTTTACATACAAATTTTAATATGTATTGTACTCCATTTCTTTTGTTTGACGGAAACTGTGCAGAGGCAATGACTTTCTATCAAAACTGTCTTGGCGGAGAGCTAACGCTTACAAAAACAGGCGATACTCCAATGAAAGACCAGTTTCCGCCAGAGAAGCACAACAAGATTATAAATGCTCACCTGAAAAGTGATGCTATAGCGTTTTCTGCAACAGACTGGCATGCCGACATGCTAACGCCTATACATGGAAACACTTTTGCTATTTATGTTTCCGGCGGCATGTATAATGAATTAAAAACGATTTTTGATAAACTGTCGCAAGGAGCAGACAAAGACAAGAGAACATTTATTGAATTGCATAATATGCCCTTTGGCACGTATGGACAATTCACTGATAAGTATGGTGTTTCCTGGATTTTCGTAGGGCAAAAAAGGGAGTAATGTTTCTTCGCCCACTAATATCTTAACCATCATGCATCAATAAACTAACTACTTATTGCTCCACTTAAATTTTTTTATACCAATCGTTGAGAAAACAACGGCATAACCAATGGTTACAAATAAGGCTTCGGTGGTTGCTTTGTTCCATTTGGATGGCTCAAGACTGCTGGTTATAATGGTATGCACAGTTCCATAAGGCGACCATTCAACCATGTTCTTTAACTGGTCTCCCAATATTCCAAACTGGCCAAGCATACCAATCATTATAAAGGCGAAATAAACAAGCCTTGTAGTGGAGTTAACGGTTTCAGGATTTTTAATAAGGCCAACAATAACTTGCCCCAGGCCAAGGTAAACAGCGCCGCCAACAATGGCAGCAATTAATGCAAGCACATAACCAACGGGTGTTATTGTTATTTTATCAAAATAAAACCCGGAAAGAAACACAGCTAATGTAACCAGCATTATCATTACAAGTTGCACGCTTATGCGGCTGATCATAATGCACCATGATGGAATGGGCGTAGTACGCAAACGCTGAAAGATGCCTTTCTCACGGTCTCTTGCAATGGAGTTAGAATAACCCATCAGGCCAATTGCGGTTAAGCCAATTGTGATGCATGATGCCAGCGCAAATGCACCGCCGATCTTATCAATAATATCCTTCCATGAAAGAAGAATGATTACCGGAATGATCAGCATTAATATAACTGACCTGCGGTTGCGCCACTGTGTTTTTAAATCACTGCGCAACAATGTGGCAAAAGCTGCTGATGTTTTTGGTATTATTGTTTCCATAATTTATGATCGTACTTCACGTCCGGTTAAGCCAATAAATACATCTTCCAAAGTTATCTTCCCTTTTCTTGAAGCGGCAATTACTTCACTATTGTTCCTGTGCAGATCAATAAGCGATTGCGGTGAATCAACAGTTATTATTTTTCCATGGTCAATAATGGCAATGCGGTCGCAAACAGCTTCTGCTTCTTCCATGGAATGTGTGGTTAACAAAATGCCGTGGCCTTTTTCACGCATTGCTTCCATACGTTCCCACAGTTGTCTTCTTGATTGAGGATCGAGGCCTGTTGTAGGCTCATCAAGCAACAATAATTTTGGATTGTGAATAGTTGCTAATACTAATGAAACACGTTGCTGCTGGCCACCGGAAAGCTGGCCAAATTTTTTTGATTCTGAATCCTCAAGCTTAATATCAATCAAAATGTTTTTTAGTCTTTCTGCTGATAACTGAACATTATATAACCCTGCAAACAGGCGGATGATCTCTGCAACATTCAGCTCTGACTGAAAGCTGTTTGCCTGTAACTGCACACCCATTGAAGCACGTGCATGTAAAGGCTTTTCTTTTATATCATAACCCGCAACAACAATGTTTCCTGATTGTGGTTTGATCAAGCCTTCAACAGCACTCAGCGTACTTGTTTTGCCGGCACCGTTCGGACCAAGCAAGCCAAATATTTCACCGGCTTTTACATTAAAAGATACATCGTTCACCGCCTGAAAATTGCTGTAATAAATATTAAGGCTGGTAACGTTTAAAATAAATTCATCCTGCTGAAGCTGCATTGAAAATGTTTGACGCAAATGTAGAGGTAAGCGCTATATAACTCAATACAATAGTTACTTATTTTAAGCGAATATATTTTTCTGTATTGATCCTGTTGATGCCTAAGTTTTCCACTTTCTCAATTCCTTTTTGAATTAGCGTATCGTTTTTTATTGTGATTATGAAGTTGAATGAATTGCCTTCCCATTGCCTGTCATTACAATACTCCAGGTTTTCTGTGTATGAGCTGTCAGTAAGTGTATAGGTTCCGCCACCGCAAGAAAATTCAGCGGCAGCAGAATCTTTGCTTTTATTTAAATCATGATCAAAGAAAGCAAAATGCGTATCATTAATAATCTTTATAAACTTTTTACCTGATGTATAATTGGTAACAGTGGTATCCTTTTTTTCAATCAATGTTCCGGTAAGCAATTGCCATGTGCCTTGTATAGGAAGCTTTGTTTTGTTTGATGATATATTATCGTGTGTTTCTGTGTTGCATGATGCAAGCAATAAAACAAAAGCAAGCCAGGTATTTATTTTCATATTGTTGGTTTTAATAAAATATTTATGATTGATACAACAAGTACTTTTCTTTAAAATATTCTTCGTGAAAAATCTCTTGAATACTTATTTGTTTGGGCCGTAATCCACTATCAGAGATTTCCTGCGCAAGATCGCCACCTTTTAAACAAATCAAACCATTAAGCTTGTTTTCATATTTTGTATTTCGTACTTCATATTTTTTCAATAACGGTTTGCTCCATCTCCATAAATCTTTTAATGGTGCAACTGCACGCGAAACAGCAAAGTTGAATTTACGGTTCTTGATTTCTTCTGCCCTTATATTTTGTATAGTAACATTTTTAAGATTGATAGATGCAACAACTGCTTCAACCACTTTTAATTTTTTTGCAATGCTATCCACTAAATGAAAATGCACTTGAGGAAAATAAATAGCTAACGGAATACCGGGAAAACCACCACCTGTTCCAATATCAATAATTTCAGTGCCTGCATCAAAATTAAAAACAGCAGTAATACTTAATGAATGCAATACATGATTTATATACAAGCTGTCAATATCTTTTCTTGATATAACATTTATCTTTTCATTCCAGTTCGTATATAATGGTTCAAGTGCTTCAAATTGCTTAAGCTGTACATCAGTAAATTCAGAAAAGTATTTTTGAATGTATTCCATTTAATCCCATCTTTTGCTGGGCTTTCTCCAAAGTGAAGGAAAGAAAAGAAGATTGTAAATAAATATCCATATATCAAAAAAAATAAACCAGCCAAACAGGTCTGCTTCATTTAATTTTTTCATGGCTTTGTTCCACACAACTGCTTCAACAATTAATCTTAAAAGAAAAATAGCAAGTGCAGTGTACCAGTTAAAAAATATAGCAGTAACAATGGTTAACGGGTAAACTAAAGTATGCGCCAACGAGTATAACGACAACAAAAATTTATCCGAGGATTTATAATATTTAGCGGTTGTATAATGCCGGTTCTTTTGCTGCATCCATGCATTCCAGTTTTTATGCGGCTCGCTTAATGTGTGTGCATCTTTATCAATTACAATAGCTGTGTTGGTTGATGTGCTAATAAGATTTATAAACAGGTCATCATCGCCACTTGGTATATGATTGATGGTTGAAAAACCCTTGTTGCGCAGGAACGCATCTTTACGATAAGATAAATTTCTGCCAACACCCATGTAAGCCTTGCCGGCCAGTGCATAAGAAAAATATTGCAGCGCTGTATGAAATGTTTCAAACCGGATAAGCTTGTTTAACATGCCCGGGTATTTTTTATAAGCGCCGTAACCAAGCACTACTTCAATGCCGGGTTTGTATGCGCTTTGCATATTGTAAATCCAGTGTTCACTTGCAGGAATACAATCCGCATCTGTTAATAAAACAATTTCGTGTTTGGATGATTTTATACCCATTGATAATGGAAACTTTTTGCCGGGAATACCTATAGCATCCTGCTTTAGAGCAATCACCGTTAAATCTTTTACTGTGCGTTGAAACTCTTCCAAAATATATTTTGATTCATCTGTTGAGTTATCATTCACCACCATTATTTCATGCGTGGTTCTATATTCCTGGAATAAAATACCGGGCAGGTTTTTTACAAGGTTCTCTGCTTCATTCTTTGCGCAGATGATTACAGAAACAGGATCCTCCATCGTTTCTGTTTTTTGTGGTGCTTTATAATCAGCCAGCTTATTAAAAAGAAAAAGATAATAATATAACTGAATCAAAGCAACAACGCCAAGCAGGCACGGCCAGATAATCGCAGTAAACATCATTCGGACAAAAATAACACTGCTGTTGAAACTACAATTTTTGTTATGAATTAATGTGGATAAAGTGGCTGTTCAGTTATTGTTAAGAGAATATCATTCGTTAAATAAAATGTTTTCATGGCACAAAAGTTGAATTTTATATTCTGAATCTTTCAAAATAAAATTTATGAAAAAAACATTTTTAATTTTTGTTGCAGCTACAGGTATTTCAGTTGCAGCTTTGGCAACTGATGGAAATCATTATTTCAAATCTATTACACATCCGTTAATAGATACAGTTCCATCTTCTGGAGTAAATAGCGGTGTTTCTACAGGTACAGGTGCTTCCAGCAATGCAAATGATAACAATGCAGGTATGATTGGGGGGACCGGAAACATTGATACAACAGGTAATGGAACATCAGGTAACAAAACATCGGGCATGCATCATAAAAAGAACAACAGTTCTGGTTCTGGAACATCAACTATGCATCATAAAAAAAGCAGCAGTAATACAGATTCTACAACTTCAACGCCTCCACAGCGTTGATTTAAGATCGTGAGTAATAGAAAAGCCCTTTGTTATCATTTTTTTAAATTTTAATAATATTGATTATTGCAACTGTAAAAAAAAGTCTCGCATAAAGCGGGACTTTTTATTTTATTTAGTTGAATCCGTTGGCTGCGCCGAGTCGCCGCTGTCAACAGCTTTTAATAAACTTCCGTTTTCTAAAGATGGAGTTTTCATGGTGTACATCTGCTGCATCTGGTTTAATTTATTAAGCAAATCCTGTGCATTTTGCTTTTCATAATTTAAGTTATCGGCACGCCAGTCTGTAAGTGAATTATAATATTTTATCTGCTGCTGCAGATCTGTTTTAACTGACCTTGCCACTTTATCTGCCAGTTGTTTATCATCAGCAAGATAAGCGGCTTGCATAACAGCCAATGAAAGCTGGTCATGATCGTTGCCACGGCTCGTCATACCATAAGGAAAGTTTTGTTGCAGCATTTCTTTATCACTTCTTTCCAAAATAGCTTTGGCAGAATCTTTTTTATTCTTGTTGATGAGATCAAATGCAATATCAACTTCAGCTCTGCGGATTGTATTTAAATGCCTGCGGTTTTCTTCATCATAATAAACACCGGGAATGTTTGCGTTGCCAAAACCAAACTTTGTCATAAATACCTGGTAAGACCAATTTGTATTAACGGTTGAATTTTCAACAGGCACCAAACGATAAGAAATTCCATCTCTGCGCACATAATTGCCAAAGCCAAGATCAGTGTAAGGCATGGTAAAATAAATGGGGCGCTTCCATTTATTAGCTGCAATTACATTTAGCATTGCCAAGTCATTTTTTAATAAATTATCTTTTGGAATAGTGAAGCGTACTGCATCAACTACATTATCATCAAGGTTAACCGTACCATTTGCTTCCACCACAGACTTATCAACCGGGATGGCAACTTTATGCACCGGGAAAGTATTATACTGGTTGCCATTTTGCGCCTGTGTTAATGATACATCGCTTCCCACATAATCTTTCAGCATCTGGTATAGATCATAATACTTTGTTTCAGGAAACTGCGGGTTTGCATTAAAGAAAACAACATCACGCTGGTTACCTTCCAATGCTGATTCCGGCATAATAACATCCATCGCATCACTCTTATTAACTTTATATCTTAACTCGTTAATGTACCAGTCAGTACCTAATAAACTTGTGTTGATAACGCGTATATCTGGACGAATCCCTTCTACTTCCTGTGCATACCAAAGCGGGTAAGTATCATTATCACCAAAGGTGAAAAGAATAGCGTTAGGCTTGCAGCTTTCCAAATAATCTTTTGCAATATCTCTTGCTAATTGTTTTTTACTTCTGTCATGATCATCCCATTCTTGCTGGCCCATTAATAAAGGCACAAACAATGAAATAACAATTGCAGTATATGCTATGGTTGTACCGGTTTTTAAGCTTTTTAATATGTAAGGAATGCCGGCAGCAACTGCAGCAAATAAAACGGCAAAGCCAATACCTAACATTACACCACCGCCTGACATTGCACCGCCTAATAAAAATAATGCGCCAAAAACGCCGCCACCAATCAAAATTGATTTCATTAATTTTTGATCCCAGCTTGCAGCCAGCTCAACAAAGTAGGGAACCGCAAGGCCGATCCACATAGCAAATGCGTAGAATGAACCCGCAAAAGCATAGTCACGTTCACGTGGCTGGTAACCTGCCTGGTTTAAATAAATAATAATCGCAAGGCCTGTAAAAAAGAATAACATTAAAACAATTAACGCGTCACTGCCTTTCTTTTTAAAATGATAAAACATGCCTATTAACCCCAAAATAAACGGCAGCATAAACATAGTGTTATGCGATTTATTATGCTTAAGGCTATCGGGCAAAAGGCTTTGATCGCCATACATTGAATTATCAATAAAATTGATACCGGTTATCCAGTTTCCATCACGCACATTACCGCTGGCCAGGCCTTGCAGATCATCCTGCTTTCCTGAAAAATTCCAGAAGAAATAACGCAGGTACATGAAGTAATTTTGATACGATATAAAGAAGCGAATGTTATCCATGAATGTAGGGTCACGTTCATACTTTCCATCCTGCGTTTTACGTATGCCCATGAACATGGCATAATAATCTGCATGTCCTTGGTCGTTACTCGCATCCCACATACGCGGAAAAACCATCTGGTCTTCTTTTTTATAAACGTAGTTATAACTGCTTACTGTTTTAATATACTTGCCAGTACTGCTTTTTTCATAAGTGGCTATCTCTTTTGAATCAATGGGCTGAGCCGTAAATTTTTGTCCATATAAAATTGGCCAGTCGCCATATTGTGAACGGCTTAAATAACCAACCAGGCTCATAGGATTATCAACATTGTACATATCCACCGCAGGGTTTGCATTGCTGCGTATAAGTGTGGTAACATAAGAGCTGTAACCAATCAACATAAAAGCAAGACACCATAAACCTAAACGCATATAATACCAGTTGCGCTTTGAGGCAAAACGCAACCCAAGCCATATAAGCACAGCCAGTAAAATAAAGAAAATAGCAAAGCCGGAAATAAAAGGCAAGCCAAGCGAGTTAACAGCGAAGATGTCAAAATATCCCGCTGCTTTAATTGAAAGCTGTATAACGCCCACCTGAACTATTCCAACCAACACACAACCTATAACAAAGAAGATGTAAGCGCCGCCAAAATAATCTTTCCTTTTTTTATCAATTGCTTCAACGCCATATAAAACACCAATAGCCGCAATCGCACCTAAAAATATAAGACCTGCAACAGTTGCATCCATCGGAATGCCGCGGGAACTATCAGCCGCAGCACTTGCGCTTACCAGTGCAGCAATAAATCCTAATATACCGCCGATCAATACAAGCCGTATAAAATATTTCTTTAGTACAGCATAATTAAAGTATTCACGTTTGCGGAAATAATAAACAAGCACCAATGATGGAATGGTTAACAGGTTAAGCAAATGCACACCGATAGATAATCCCATCAGGAAAAATATCAGCACAATCCATTTATCTGCGCCCGGCTCATCAGCAACATGTTCCCATTTTAGTATTGCCCAAAAAACCATTGATGTAAACAATGCACTCATGGCATAAACTTCGCCTTCAACGGCGCTGTACCAGAAAGAATCTGTAAACGTGTACGCCAATGCACCAACAATGCCTGCGCCCATAATAGTTATTAACTGAAGCCTGGTAAGCTGGCTGTTATCGCGGCTGTTGCCTAAAGCAATGCGGCGTGCAAAATGGGTTATCGTCCAGAATAAAAATAATATGGTAAAGCCGCTTGCCAGCGCATTCATAACATTCACACCTTTTGCTGCAGTCATTGGATTATTGCCGAACAACACAATGAACACTCTTCCAATCAATACAAATAAAGGTGCGCCGGGCGGATGCGGTATCTGCACTTTAAAACAGCTGCTTACAAATTCGCCGCAATCCCATAAGCTGCCACCGGCTTCGCTTGTCATTATAAAAACGGTGCAGGCAATAAGGCAGATTATCCAGCCGGTAATATTATTAACGCGCTTAAAGTTCATGTAAAATTATTTTTTGAATTGCTCTGGTTTTTTAAAGTGGCAGCAAACCTAATGTAAACAATTGAAAAAGGAAACAGGATCAACATTTTTAAGAATTGTTTGCAGAACATAATTTTAAATAAGGTTGAATTAAAAATGAGTACAAAACATTTTTATCTTATAAATTTAATCAGTCGAGAAAACAATCAACAATGCTTAGTTTGAGTGCAAACAAAAATTTTTTAAATGAATCAGTAATTATCACCGGTGCCGGCCAGGGCATTGGTTTTGAAATTGCCAGGCAGTTGTGTATACAGGGCGCTTCGGTTTTACTAAATGATATTGATGCAAGGCTTGCTGAAGACGCTGCCAAAAAAATTGCTGAACACGGAAATTGTCACTCAATGGCTGGCGATGCAGCCGATCTATCATTTATTAAAACAATGGTTGATGAAGCAGTGAAAAAATTTGGTAAATTATCTATTGCCATTGCAAATGCGGGCATTACTTTGTTTGGTGATTTTTTTGATTATAAAACAGAAGCTTTGCAACAGATAATGAACTTAAATATTGGTGGTAGTTTTTTTCTTGTGCAGGCGGCGGCAAAGCAAATGAGATTACAGCAAAGTGGTGGCAGTATTTTATTAATGTCATCAGTAACAGGGCACCAGGCACATAAAAATTTAGCAGCTTACGGTATTACAAAAGCTGCACTGGAAATGCTTGCAAAAACACTGGTGGTTGAGCTATCGCCGCTAAACATTTCTATTAATACTATTGCGCCCGGCGCTACTATAACAGAAAGAACAGCTGAAGATAAAAATTACTTTGATACCTGGAGCCGCATTACACCAATGGGCAAACCTGCAACAGTTGAGGATATTGCAAATGCAGCTTTATTTATGGTTTCGCCGGCGTCAAGACATATAACCGGGCAAACACTTATCATTGACGGCGGATGGACTTCGGTTAGTGCTTCGCCGTATTAAAATATAAAAAAAATCAATAAATAATTATATGGATGTACAATCAAAGCTTGAAGTAGTTACAGAACATACATGTGTTTTAGGTGAAGGTCCTGTTTGGAATAATGACACACAAACCATTTTATGGATTGATATTGTTGAAGGATTGATACACCAATATAACTTAAACAATAAAGATTTTACAAGCTTTAAGGTAGGTGAAATGATTGGCTGCATTGCCTTGCGTGAAAAAGGCGGCTTGATTGCCGGCTTGCAAAATGGAATTGCTTTTATCGATATGCAAAAAAATATTGTTGAACATATTGCAAACCCTGAAAAAGATTTACCCAATCGTTTTAATGATGGTAAATGTGATGCTCATGGTAGATTTTGGGCAGGCACAATGGCTCTCTCTGAAGAAGAAAGCAAAGGCAGTTTATATATGATGGAAACCAATCTTTCAATAAAAAAGAAAGTTGAAAATGTGTCAACATCAAACGGGATTGCATGGAGTGCAGACAATAAAACCATGTATTACATAAACACACCCACCAATTACGTTTTTGCATTTGATTATAATATTGAAAATGGACATATAGATAACCAGCGTGTAGCAGTTGATCTTACACACGAAAATGGCTATGCAGATGGAATGACAATAGATAGCGAGGGAATGTTATGGATAGCTTTTTTTGGAGGATGGCGTGTTGGAAGATATAACCCAGATAGCGGGCAACTTTTAAGTCAGGTAGAATTACCAGTTGCCAACGTTACATGCTGCACATTTGGTGGCAACAATTTTAATGATCTATATATAACTACTGCAAGTAAAGGGCTCAACCAAGACGAGTTAAAAGAACAACCTTTAGCGGGCAAACTCTTTGTTTTAAAAGATGCCGGCTTTAGCGGTTTGCCTGCACAAAAGTTTAAAGGGTGATGGCTTCAAATTAATTTTTTTTATATTAAAGAAACTCCTTAAATTTATATACAATTGTTCGCAAGTATCTGAACCTTTAATATTTCTAATGATGGAAAATCGCTATAAGTTAGTGGTTGCCATTTGCCTTTTTTTAACCAATGTTCTATATGCCCAGGTAAAAATAGGTGATAATCCAACTGCTGTTAATTCAAATTCAGTGCTTGAACTTGAAAGTACAAATAAGGGTTTTGTTTTACCACGTGTTTCAATTAGTAATGTTGATTCAAGCAACCCGCTTTCTAATAGTTTGCTAACAAGTACTTTAGTGTATAATACCAATGGCACTGTTACTGGTGGCAGTGGCAAAGGTATCTATTACTGGGATGGATTGCGATGGACTTTGTTAAGAACTACTAATGGTAAACCCTGGTCAGTAAAAGGAAATGATTCTCTGAATTCAGGCACAAATTTTTTAGGAACGATTGACAGCGCTGGTTTAAGCCTGCGAACAGCACGCAAAGAAGCTATACATATTGATTCGTTACAGCGTGTCTCGGTTGATACCAACACAGCACTTACAAACTTTGATGTTAATGGCGGTATCCGTTCTTCTAATCTTTTAGGCGGAGGAATGGTTTTGGCAAACAGCAGTGGAATTTTAACGCTGGCTTCC
>CAZZXW010000075.1:0-9073 GCA_964658095.1 uncultured Parafilimonas sp.
GTACTTTCTCCGATGGCTTCCAGATGCAAACGTCACCGCAAACCCAGGCAATAGCGGCATTCCAGCTCCACACAGCTACCGGAAAATTAAACGCTGAAATAATACCAACAATCCCCAACGGATGCCATTGCTCGTACATGCGATGCCCGGGCCTTTCACTATGCATGCTTAAACCGTATAACTGTCTGCTTAAACCAACAGCAAAATCACATATATCAATCATTTCCTGCACTTCACCCAAACCTTCCTGCAGACTTTTCCCCATTTCATAGCTTACCAGTTTGCCAAGCGATTCTTTTTTTTGTCGTAGTGCCTCACCAAACTGACGTACAATTTCTCCACGTTTTGGTGCCGTCCATTTGCGCCACTCTAAAAAAGCTTTACTGGCGTTTTGAATAGTTTGCAGATAATCTTGCGGAGAAGTTTCCGAAACGCTACCTATTAATTTTCCATCAACCGGGGAATGCGATTCTATATTCTTTGCGGAACTGCCAAAATAACCTAAACCTGTTGAAGTGCCTATATTCTGTGATTTTAACTGAAGATGCTGTAAAAGTTCCATATTACTAGCAAAAATACGCAACCCATACAAACAGTCATCATGTACTTATTTTGTTTTAATATCAATTTAGAATTTACTAAATAAATTAAATATTTATTTTTTTAAATTGAAATTGATTATTAAATTTATATTATGTATCATCATTTTTAATTTGAAAATCAATAAGTTAATTTATTTTAATTACTTTAAAAATTAAGCCAAATATTTTATTTATAAGTGTAGTTAAAAAATTTATTCACGCATTTGGTTTTAATTTAAAATAACAGTTCTATTTAAATAATAATTGATAATCATTATATTAATTATTAAATGACTTACTATTTTACTTAGACTAATCTATTTAAGACTATAATAATAATTACTAAATAGTATATCACAATTTAAATTTTAATATTATTAAACATATTTGCACTACAAGCCTATTTAAAAATTTGGGCGCAAAATCAGGAACAGTTTAAGCAATTGAATTTATAATTCCTAACACCTTCTAAGGTCAAAAAAGAGATATGATGATTTTAGAATTGTAATGGATTAATGGCATAATGTCAAGATGCTGCTGGCCATAAACATATAAGAGGAATGAATAGGTTAGCTACCTGTTTACTGCTTTTGTACCCTGCAAAGGTTATCGTTTGAAAGATGGCAAAATTTCATTGTTTAGGATAAGAATTACATCTATAAACATATTACTCCTTCCACCACTTAGATGTCCATATAATGTTACCTAGAGTAAGTAATATAGTAAACAAAGCATTATTATATAAGATCAAACGAAATCGTTTGATTAATTAAACCTTATCTCTTTATAACATGCTTTAAAAGAGATAATTTATACCGGTTGATTTATACGTTAAGATGCATTGCTAGAAGAATAATTACTTATTAAGTATTACGGGTTGGCTTTTTATTGACGATAAAAACAAATAGTCTAAATCTCGGAACGTTCAGATTAAATATTGAGGTTATTTCCTTAGCCGTTTGCCGTTGCAAGTTTCTTACTTTTCCTGAATAAGGGATTGAATGACGTCTATTAAAAACAAAAGGCAAAACCATTTTGATTTTGCCTTTCTAAAATCTATTAAGCTTACTTATTCTTCTGTCCCTTCTTCAATATTCGTTTCACCTTCAACCGGTGCTTCAATAGTAGTTTCGGCAGTTGCTGGTATTGCACTTGTTGTTTCAATAGATTGAGTATTTGATGTTTCTGCTTTGGCAGCAGCGACTTTTTTACCACGGCCACGACGAGTACGTTTACCGGTTTCAGTTGTTGCTGTTGTTTTATTATACACATCATTAAAATCAACAAGCTCAATCATTGCAATTTCTGCATTATCGCCAATACGGATTCCAAGCTTTATAATTCTTGTATAACCACCAGGGCGGGCAGCAACTTTTGGCGCAACAACAGTAAACAATTCTTTTACCGCATGTTTATCTTTCAAATAACTAAACACCACACGATGTTGATGCATGATCTGTTCCTGGCTTTCTCCTTTGCGTGTTTTAGTAATCAAAGGCTCTATATAAGTGCGCAAAGCTTTAGCTTTTGCAAGTGTTGTAGTAATTCTTTTATTCACAATAAACTGGCTTCCAAGATTTGCCAGTAACGCATCTCTGTGTGATTTTGTGCGGCTTAAATTTTTTATTTTATCTCCGTGACGCATGACTTTTGTTTTTAGCCTTGTACCGTGTCAGGAATTACAAAGCTATTATAAGAAAATTAGCTAATGGTTTTTAGCTTTTAATTTATATCATCCAAACCCATCTTGCTTAGATCCATTCCAAAATGCAAACCTCTTTCGCCTAAAACCTGTTCAATTTCACTTAAAGATTTCTGGCCGAAGTTGCGGAACTTCATTAAGTCTTCTTGTTCGTATTGAACCAATTCACTTAAACTATTGATCTTTGCTGCTTTTAAACAATTAAATGCACGTACAGAAAGATCAAGATCTTCCAAAGGTGTTTTTAAAACTTTGCGTAGCTGAAGCATTTGTTCATCAACCACATCTTCTTTACGGTCTTCTTTATTATCAAAAGTGATGTTCTCATCAGTGATAATCATCAGGTGCTGAATCAAAATTCTTGAAGCTTGTTTAACTGCTTCTTCAGGATTAATTGTTCCATCTGTATTAACATCAAGCAAAAGTTTTTCGTAGTCGGTTCTTTGTTCTACACGATAATTTTCAACAGCATACTTAACATTTTTTATTGGAGTATGAATTGAATCAACCGGAATGTAACCAAGCGGTAAATCTTTAACGCGGTTTTCTTCAGAAGGCACATAACCACGGCCTTTTGAAACAGTTAGTTCTATATCAAGTTTACCAGATGGATCCATCGTACAAATAACAAGATCAGGATTCATTACCTGGAAACTTTGCATACCATCATTCAGCATACCTGCATTAAACTCAGATTTGCCTTTAATGCTCATTAATACTTTTTCGTTGTTTACATCATGATCAACTGTTTTCTTAAACCTAACCTGCTTAAGATTAAGAATTAATTCTGTTACATCTTCAGTAACGCCTTTAATAGTCGCAAATTCATGATCAACACCTTCGATTTTGATTCCGGTAATTGCATAGCCTTCAAGGCTGCTTAATAAAACCCTGCGCAATGCATTACCAATAGTTAAACCATAGCCCTGTTCCAAAGGGCGAAATTCAAATGAACCTTCAAAATCAGTTGCTTTTTGTAAGATGATTTTGTCTGGTTTCTGGAAGTTTAAAATGGCCATTTTATATTCCTTGTTTTTATTGTTAACCCTAAATCTCTGATGAGACTTAAGAAATTTAATTAATTAATGTAAGTGGTTTATTTACTATACAATTCCACAATCAACTGTTCCTTAATATTTTCAGGAACACTTTCTCTTTCAGGATAAGTAATAAACGTACCTTGTTTTTCATTTTCATTCCAGTCAAGCCAGTTAAACTTAGGACTCTTACCGCGAATCTGACTGGTAAGAGAAGAGTTGTTACCGCTTTTTTCTTTTAAAGAAATCTTATCTCCGGCTTTTAACTGGTAAGAAGGAATGTTAACAACAGCTCCGTTTACGGTAATATGTTTATGAGAAACAAGCTGGCGTGCTGCCGGCCTTGAAGGAGCGATACCTAAACGAAACACTGCATTATCAAGACGTGCTTCTAATAGTTTAATAAGGTTTTCACCGGTAACGCCTTTAATACGTGCAGCTTCTTCAAATGTTTTACGAAACTGGCGTTCAAGCACACCATAAGTGTATTTTGCTTTTTGTTTTTCTTTAAGCTGAATTGCATACTCGCCTAAAGTTTTGCGTTTGCGTGTAGCACCATGCTGACCTGGAGGATTACTGTTTTTGTTTAACCACTTTCCATTGCCTAAAATCGGTTCGCCAAAAATGCGGCTGATCTTTGTTTTAGGACCATTGTATCTTGCCATAATGTAGATTGATTTTTTTGTGACGATGTGTAATCAGTAAAAATCAAAAATAAATTACACACCCGTTATAAATATCCTTGTAATTTCTTTAGAAATAAGGATTATACTCTTCTTTTCTTTGGAGGCCGACAACCGTTATGCGGCAACGGCGTTGTATCTCTTATCATAGATACTTCTATACCATTTGTTGCCAGTGCACGTATTGCACTTTCCCGGCCTGCACCAGGACCTTTTACATACACATCTACTCTCTTTAAGCCTGCGTCAACAGCAACCTTAGCGGCATCCTGTGCAGCCATTTGCGCTGCATAAGGCGTATTCTTTTTAGAACCACGGAAACCCATTTTACCGGCAGAAGACCAGCTTATAACTTGTCCCTGCTTGTTAGTTAATGAAACTATCAGGTTATTGAAAGTAGCATTGATGTGTGCATCTCCATACGCATCAACTTTTACTATTCTTTTTTTAGCTGTAGTTTTTGCACTTGCCTGTGCTTTTGCTGCTTTTGCCATTTATAAATGATTCTTGTTTATTATTTTTTAGGTGCCTTCTTTTTACCGGCTACTGTTTTACGTTTACCTTTTCTTGTACGGCTGTTAGTACGGGTACGCTGGCCACGAACCGGTAAACCCTTACGATGGCGAAGACCACGGTAACATGCGATGTCCAATAAACGTTTGATGCTTAACTGCACCTCACTCCGTAATGCACCTTCTACTTTTACTTCATTGGTAATGATTGTACGAATTTGGTTAAGGTCTTCATCATTCCAATCGTTTACCTTTTTATCGTAAGTTATATTTGCTTTATCAAGAATATAACGGGCTGTTGAGCGGCCTATTCCATAGATATAGGTTAAGCCAATTTCGCCTCTCTTATTTTTTGGTAAATCAACACCGGCAATACGAGCCATATTTAAATTATAATTTTAATTTTTTAATTATCCTTGTCTTTGTTTAAAGCGTGGATTCTTTTTATTAATAACATACAGCTTGCCTTTTCTCTTAACGATCTTGCAATCCACACTGCGTTTTTTAATAGAAGCTCTTACTTTCATAAGTGATTATTTGTATCTCAAAATGATTCTTCCTCTTGAAAGATCATAAGGACTCATTTCTACTTTTACTTTATCTCCCGGTAAAATACGTATGTAATGCATGCGCATTTTGCCTGAAATTGTAGCCAAGATTTCATGCCCGTTTTCAAGTTTTAACCTGAACATAGCGTTACCAAGTGCTTCAATTATACTACCATCTTGTTGAATCAAAGGCTGCTTGGACATAAATTTGGGAGCGCAAAGATAATAGAATACACTTAAAGAAAGGAATTTTTAAGAAATATTATGTTTGAATATAATAATGACCTCATAAATTTAAAGGTATTATAAATGACCATTGATTCGGATCCAGGCCTTCAAGATTTGCATTTATTAAGCGGCTGTACCTTATACCAAAGCTTTCTTCCTGCTGGTTAAACCATTTCGTATCGAAAAAAATCTCTAAGCCTGCAGAATTAAAATTATAATGAGTACCGCCGCGTAAACTTGTTACCTGGGTAAAATCATAAAACAAATTTCCTCTTACTCTTAAAAAATAAATAAGGTTACCAAAACCCCAATCAGGATAAAATAAATGAAAATTATAATTAAAGCCAGCTTTAAACATGTGCGGATAATCTACCGCATCATAACCTCTTGAAAAAGGGAAGTTATTATCAAAATAATATTTATTGGAGGTATCTCTGGATTGATAAGCAAGGTTAATTACAATGCTATGCGTTTTTACAAGCCCAGGAAAATATAAATAACTATTTAACAAAAATTGGTGTGCAGTGCTGCCGTTTCTGTATTGAAGCGAAACCGATTGCCCGAATCGAGAATAAATGTTTTGTAACGCCTGTTGTATGTATTGTTCATAAACAATTCGGTTTTCACTATAACTGAAATTTGAATTGTTTAATAACTGCTTACCTAAACCCTGCCATTGGATTGCACTAAAATTGTAAGATGATGAAAGATTTAAATGGCGATAAAATTTTCCGCCAGTAAAATTTAATGGCAATTGCAATCCCGCAGCCAGGTTTGTTTCATTCCAATGTAACGTTGTATCTGAAGTTAATTTGGCAGAGCGATGCCAGGTTTCATTTACATTAATGAAAGGTTGCAGATACCATCCTCCATAAGTACCTGTATAACCGGCACGGCTAAAATTTTCATCACGGTTGTAAGTATAATACAACTGGCTCTGAAAAGTGTTCAAAACATTTTGTCCATATAATATAAAAGAGTAATCAGGATCATTAAAGTATGGATTAAGGCTGTGGAAATTAAACAGCTGTGTAGTTTTTTTATAGGGATTGACTGAAAAATTTCTCACTAAAATATTATCAACCAAACTATTTGATTGCTGATGAAATGGCTTTGACACATACAAGGGTTTAAGTGTGTCATTATTATTTATTGGTTGCCAATCGGGCGAGATAAGTACAAGCCTGTAGCCATCTGCAGTATAAGCAGAAGCAAGTATTTTGTTTTGATACATTAAACCCTGGTATAACCCTGTTGCAGCACTTGCAACCTGGTAATTTTTATGTTGGGAATTGATATAAGCCCATATTTCATCACGACCATTATTTGAACATGAATAAAACAATGTGTCATTCTGTACCACCGGAAAACCTATAATCCTGTTTTTGTATGAAATAATTTCAGTTGAAGTTTTATCATCAATATTTATTTTTAAAATACTCATCTCACCTTACGCGTTTCTATCACATACATAGATAAATTCATCATCAGCAGAAAACTTTGGATAAGAAAAAACATGGCCTTCATCATCATTACTTCTCTTAATAATATTTTTGTTTGAATCAATTAAAACAAGCTTAGAACTTCCATCAATTGATTGTTCAACCGTAACAATTATATTGCCCTTATGTGAAATATCCGGTGAAAAATATTTTGTGTTAGCACTAATCTTTTTTTCCTGTTTTGATTTAACATCAATCAATCTTAACTCACTGTATTCCTTATTTCCCCAACGTGCGTTTGGTTTATAAGAAGCATAAATAATTTTTCCATTGTTGTAAGAAAAATAATCATCATCAGCAATATCCTGAACTGCAATTTTTTCTTTTGTTCCGTTTAAATGATTTATTTCAAAATAGGGAATACTGTTATAGCTTTTATGCAATACAACAACTGCATCATCCATTTTGTATGCATATTTTTCATCAATAACATTATTTCGTTGTGTTGAATCAACAAACTGCAGGTTTGATAATGATTCACCACTCCATTGCTGTTGATAAAATTGAAACGCATCATGCACAAATTCATCAAAAGATACATGCGCATAATGTTGCACCGCATGTTGCATTGGGTAAAATAAAGATTTGTAAGCAGCCGCATATTGCGTAACATCTTTCCAAAAATTATTACCATATTTTTCTCTGCCATAAGCAACCAACATGTAACCAAGCGGGTAATGATCAGGAATATAGTTTTTATATGAACCATTGCGCAGTTTCATGTAACTATAATTCCTGTTTTGTAAATAGAAAGATTTGTAGCTGTTAAGAAACAGCGGCAACCTGCCTCTGCCTTGCTCACTTAATAATGTTTCATTGTACACGGCATCCCCTTCAAAGAACCAGTTGGGGATAGCAACTGCATTCGCAACTGCCTCACCGTTCTGCCCAAATAAAACATGCAGGGTACGTGATAAACCAATATTAAAATTGCTGTATTGTTCGGCATGCCGATATTCATGAACACTCAACAAATCGTTCCAGCTTATAGAACCTAATTCAAAAGCATTTTGCGGCGGCGTTAAAAAAAATTCACTGTGCCATGGCCCTAATGCAACAAATGCATTTGAAAATGTAGTTTGATTATGTAGTATAATATCAATCTTGTGCAAATGCTCACCAATAGTTGTATTGTATTGTTGTTGTTCTTTTGAAGTAATGGTTGCAATGCGTTTTGCCACACTATCCAAACCTTGTGGAAATATTATACGCACTGTATCAGTGCTTACCTGTTTCCATTTTACAGACGACGGTTCGCCGCCAAATTGCTGGGCATTTGAAAAATAAAATGCAAAAAGTAAAAAGCAAAAAAGAATAAAGCGCATCAGTAACAAATGTATGTTTACGATAAGAAATTCAAATGCTTTTACTATTAGTAAACAGAAATAGGTAGTGTTTACAAAATTATCAGCATAAAAAAACCGGGCTTGTTAAACCCGGTTCTTCATCAAAAATCACTCACAAAATTATTTTCTACCTGCAAAACGGCTTAATAATTTTAAAATTTCAACATATAGCCAAATCATTGTAACCAGTAAACCAAATGCGCCGTACCATTCCATAAACTTTGGTGCACCTGTTGCTGCGCCTTGTTCTATCATATCAAAATCTATAATCAGGTTTAAAGCAGCAATAGCTACAACAAAAATAGAAATACCAATGCCCAGCATTGAACTATCATACATAAAAGGTATGTTGATATGAAACATGCGTAACAATAATGTAATGCCATAAAATATAGCAATGCCAAATGTTGCTGCAAACACTACTGACTTAAATTTTTCAGTAGCTTTTATCACACGAAAATTATATAACAGGAACATTGCCAATGCAACACCAAACGTTAAGCCAACAGCCTGCATTACAAGCCCCGGATATTTAGCAGCAAATGCATCATTTAATATTGCTGAAATTGCGCCGAGTACAAAACCTTCCAGTATGCCGTAAGCTGGTGAAAGATATTTAGCTAATGTAGGTTTAACACTAATTGCAATAACTGAAATTAAACCGCCAATAACACCAACCCATAATAAAGTCATCATTGTTTGAGGCTGGTTATTGTAATATAAATGCCAGGTATAAGCAGCGCCTGCAATAACCATGAACAATAAAAAGCCGAACTTGTTAATAGCGCCGCGAACCGTCATCGTAGAACCATCCGTTTGATCTAAAGAACGGTCAAAAATTTTTTGAGATAAGGTAGGATTGCCTGCCTGGAATAGTGCCATATAAATTATTGTTTTTAAAACACAAATTTACATCAAAGAAAGCATCTTTAGG
>CAZZXW010000075.1:9083-11426 GCA_964658095.1 uncultured Parafilimonas sp.
AGGTGCTACTAAAAGTTTTATATATTCTTTGATGTTTCAACTGTAATTCTTAAATGTGTAAACGAATAAAAATATACAAATTACTTTTGCGCCAATTTTGTTTGATACATGAGTGAACGACACGATATTTTATTGAATGATGTGGTGATAAAGTTTGCAGGTGACAGCGGAGATGGCATGCAACTTACCGGAACACAGTTTACCAATAACACGGCTTTAATGGGAATTGATTTAGCAACCTTCCCCGATTTTCCTGCAGAGATACGTGCACCGCAAGGCACTTTGCCAGGCGTTAGCGGTTTCCAGTTGCGGTTTTCTTCTGATAAAATTTTTACGCCCGGCGATATATGCGATGTGTTGGTTGCCATGAATGCGGCTGCGTTAAAAGCAAATCTTAAAGCCCTCAAAACAGGTGGAAAAATCATTGCCAATATTGATGGCTTTGATTCAAAGAACTTGAGGCTTGCCAATTATGCTGATGGTATTAGCCCTTTAGAAAACGGCAGCCTTGATAATTATGAATTGATAAAAATTGATGTAACCAAACTTACCCGTGAATCATTAAAAGAATTTCCTGAATTAGGCATGAAGGAAAAAGACCGTGCAAAGAATATGTTCGTGCTTGGTTTTTTATACTGGATGTATAACCGCACTCTTGACAACACAATTGATTTTCTAAAAGAAAAGTTTGGCAAGAAAGAACTGATATTAAACAGCAACATAAAAGTGTTGCAGGCAGGTTACAATTATGGCGATACTACCGAAACTTTTACCACGCGTTATAAGGTTGAAAAAGCAAAGCTCAACGCTGGTGTTTACAGAAGTATTATGGGCAACCAGGCATTAGCTTACGGCTTAATTGCGGCAAGTAAGAAGAGTAATTTGCAATTATATCTTGGCAGCTATCCTATAACGCCGGCTTCAGATATTTTGCATGAATTAAGCAGGCACAAAGCGTTTGGTGTAAAAACTTTCCAGGCAGAAGATGAGATAGCGGCCATAACATCTGCTATTGGTGCAAGCTATGGAGGTAGTCTTGGTGTAACAACTACTTCAGGCCCGGGCATGGCATTAAAAGCGGAAGCAATGGGTTTGGCAGTGATGCTCGAAATTCCTTTAATTATTATTGATGTGCAGCGTGGCGGCCCATCAACAGGGTTACCAACTAAAACAGAACAAAGCGATTTACTGCAGGCTTATTATGGCCGTAATGGCGAAAGCCCGATGCCCGTAATTGCTGCTCGCACACCAAGCGATTGTTTTGATGCGATCTATGAAGCAGTTCGCATCTCCATACAACACATGACGCCTGTAATATTTTTAAGTGATGGATACATTGCAAACGGAGCAGAACCGTGGCGCTTTCCTAAAACGGAAGACTTACCTGAAATTAAAATAAATTTTAAACAAAATCTCGATGATGATGAGCCGACATTTATGCCTTATAAACGTGATGAGAAATTAGTGCGTAAATGGGCAATTCCCGGAACGGCGGGTTTGGAACATCGTATTGGTGGTTTGGAAAAACAAAACATAACCGGCAACGTAAATTATGAACCGGAGAATCATCAACTGATGGTTAATATTCGTGAACAAAAGATTGAAAACATTGCCGATTATATTCCTTTACAAACTTTAGACAGCGGGCCTGAACGCGGCAAGATTTTAATTTTAGGCTGGGGAAGTACATATGGTTCAATCAAGAGTGCCGTACAACAATTGCAGCATGAAGGCCATCAAGTAAGTCATGCACATTTGCGTTACCTGCGTCCATTGCCAAGAAATCTTGGTGAGATATTAAACAACTTTGAAACCGTTATCATTCCTGAAATAAACAACGGGCAGCTTATAAAAATCATCCGCGATAAATATCTTATTAATGCAAAAGGATACAACAAAGTAATGGGTGTGCCAATAACCAAAACAGAACTGGTTAATGCTATAAGAACCATTGCACTTGACTGATCTTATAATTTACAAAAAACTCAACGGGGAAAATCTTTTAACAAAGCGGGGAAAACCCCGTTTTTTCATTTGCTTTCTATTGAAACTTTGAATTAATTAATAAGCACAATACAATTAATAAAAAATAAGATTTTATTAATTATAAGCTTAAATAAATTATTAAGAGTTTAGCAATAGACCCACCGTGAGCCATCCATATTGGGTGGCTTTTTTATAAAGCATTTTTAGTTGTTGATCGAATATTATAAAAATGACTTTTACCGGCAAAGAAAAATATTTGAGGTAAGCCAAGGCTTAATTAACTACTGATGAAATATTAATACATAATTATTGTTACCCTTCGCTTTAAGGTTTCGATTAATCAATACTTCAATTTTA
>CAZZXW010000076.1:0-11398 GCA_964658095.1 uncultured Parafilimonas sp.
ACAAGTTTGCGCTTAAAGATTTTTATGAAGGTGACGAAGTGTTTATGTATGGTGTATTGGTTGGCAGGGCAACAAAGTTTATTATAAAAGGAGGATTGATATCAACACAAAATATTCAACATGCATCTGGTGACTACCAGTTGAAAGAAAGAAAAACCAGTTGGCATAAACCTGATATTGATGCATGGCAAAATAAAACATTCAATGGTTATCATCGTGCAGATGGATCAGTTGGAACACGCAATTTCTGGCTGGTAATTCCGCTTGTTTTTTGTGAGAATAAAAATGTTGAAGTAATACAGGAAGCTTTTATGAAAGCGCTTGGTTATATTCCAAAACATTCACCTTATGAAGCAATGGTGCAGCGCATGATTCATCAATATGAAACAGGCGACACAATGCATGAAACAATACCAGATATTGAAGAATCTGAACTGCACAACAAGAAATTATTTCCAAATGTTGATGGCATAAAATTTTTAAAACATACACTTGGTTGCGGTGGCACAAGAGATGATGCAAGATCTCTATGCGGACTGCTTGCAGGTTATATAACACATGCAAACGTTGCAGGGGCAACGGTATTAAGCCTGGGATGTCAGAATGCGCAAATAGCATTATTAAAAGATGAAATTGAAAAGCGTGATAGTAATTTTTCGAAGCCGCTTATTTTATTAGAGCAACAAAAAATTGGAAACGAGAATCAATTACTGGCTGAAGCCGTTCAAAAAACTTTTTCAGGTTTAGCTGAAGCAAATAAACTTGTGCGTAAGCCTGCGTCATTAAGTAAACTATGTATTGGTTTAGAGTGTGGTGGTTCTGACGGCTTTTCGGGTATTTCTGCAAATCCGGCAATTGGTTTCACTTCTGATTTGCTGGTTGCTTTGGGTGGTTCTGTTGTACTGTCTGAATTTCCTGAATTATGTGGTGTTGAACAGGAATTAAGTGATCGCTGTGTTGATGATTTAACCGCAGAAAAATTTATGCAGTTAATGACAACATATAATAAACGGGCAACAGAAGCTGGTTCTGGTTTTTATGCAAATCCTTCACCCGGAAATATTAAAGATGGATTAATTACAGATGCTATAAAGTCTGCCGGTGCAGCAAAAAAAGGTGGCACCTCACCCGTTGCAGATGTGCTTGATTACCCTGGAAAAATTTCAAAGCAAGGCTTGAATTTATTATGTACACCGGGCAGTGATATTGAATCTACCACGGCAGAAGTTGGTGCCGGTGCTAACATTGTTTTATTTACTACAGGCTTAGGCACACCAACCGGCAACCCCATTGCGCCGGTTTTAAAATTATCAACCAATACAATTTTATATAACAAAATGAATGATATTATTGACATTGATACAGGTAGTATAATTGAAGGCAATGAAACGATTGAACAGGCTGGTGAAAGAATTTTAAATTATATCATTGATGTGGCAAACGGTAATGTAAAAGCAAAAGCGGAAGCAACAATGCACGATGATTTTATTCCATGGAAAAGAGGAATTTCTTTATAATATCAACTAAGCATTTGAATTGATACGATCATTAATAAACTTAAATGGATCTTCAATTAAAAGATAAGATAATTATTGTATCTGGTGGTGCAAAAGGTATTGGCGAAGGCATTGTAAAAGTGCTCGCAAAAGAAGGCGCTGTTCCGGTTATTATTGGCAGGGATGAAGACGATAATATTAATACTGTAAATACAGTGACCGCTGATGGTGGCAAGTGTTTTCATGTTGTTGCAGAACTAACAAACCCCGAGGCATGTAAAGAATCAATCGAAAAAATCATTAATCAATTTGGTGATGTGCATGGCCTTGTAAATAATGCTGGTGTTAATGATGGCATTGGCTTAGAGCATGGTAACTATGAAAACTTCATCGCATCATTACATAAAAATCTTGTACATTATTATCTGCTTGCACATTATGCTTTACCGGCTTTAAAAAAAACAAAAGGTTCAATTGTAAACATCACTTCAAAAACAGCGGAAACAGGCCAGGGTAATACTTCTGCTTATGCGGCAGCTAATGGAGGAAGAAATGCATTAACAAGAGAATGGGCAGTTGAATTATTGAAATACGGCATTCGTGTTAACGCTGTTGTTGTTGCAGAAAGCTGGACGCCTTTGTATGAAAAGTGGATCAATACATTGCCTGATCCACAACAAAAACTGAAAGAGATTAATTCAAAAATTCCGTTAGAAAACAGGATGACAACAACCGCAGAGATTGCCAACATGGTTGCATTTTTATTAAGTGAAAAAAGCAGTCATACAACGGGGCAATTGATTCATGTGGATGGTGGTTATGTACACTTAGACAGAGCTTTGTTAAGTACTTAATTGTATTGCATGAGTAAAAAATATTGCCTTGCTGTTGATTTAAAAAACGATGATGGTTTGATAAAAGAATATGAGCACCTACATCAAAACATTCCATCAGTTATAAAAGATAGCATTGTTGATACAGGCATAATTAATATGGAAATTTACAGGGTCGGCAACCGGCTTGTTATGATTATGGAAACACAAGATGATTTCAACTTTGAAAAAAAATCTTTAATGGATAAAGAGAATGCTGATGTGCAAAGCTGGGAAGAATTAATGTGGAAATATCAGCAACCTTTACCTTTTTCGAAGCCCGGAGAAAAGTGGGTTTTAATGAATAAAATTTTTGACCTACAATAAATGTTTAGCCTTAAAAATAAATATGCAGTTATAACCGGCGGCGGTAGCGGCATTGGCAAAGCAATATGTTTATTGTTTGCAAAGCAAGATGCATTTGTTTATGTGGTTGATGTAAATAAAGAGAACGCAAACGCTGTTGTTGCTGAAATAAAAGACAATGATGGCAAAGCTTCTGCGCATGTTGCAGATGTTTCAGATCAATCACAGATCATCAGCTTGTTTCAACAATTTGAACGTATTGATGTATTAATAAACAACGCTGGCATATCGCATATTGGCAACGTTGAAACAACAACAACTGCAGATTTTGACCGCTTGTTTAACATCAATGTAAAAGGTGTTTATAATTGTTTGTTTGCAGCTATTCCGCTGATGAAAAAAAATAATGGCGGCATTATACTAAACATGTGTTCTGTTGCAGCACATGTTGGCTTATCAGATCGCTTTGCTTACTCAACCACCAAAGGTGCTGTATATGCCATTACGCTTTCAGTTGCCAAAGATTATATCACACATAACATACGCTGCAATTGCATTTCACCGGCGAGAGTCCATACGCCTTTTGTTGATGGCTTTCTTAAAAAAAATTACCCGGGTAAAGAAGAAGAAATGTTTAAGAAGTTAGAGCAATCGCAACCAATTGGCAGAATGGCAACGCCTGAAGAGATTGCAAATCTTGCGTTGTATTTGTGTTCTGATGAAGCATCGTTTATTACTGGTACTGACTATGCGATTGATGGAGGATTTTTAAAATTAAACACTTGATATGAAACTATTCAGATACAAAGAAAACAATTCAACAAAGCCGGGAATTATTATTAATGATATGATGTATGATGCATCTGCTTTTGTAAAAGATTATAACGAAGATTTTTTTGCAAATGATGGATTGAAGAAGTTAGAAGCGTCAACTCAACAAAGCAAAACAGAACTTAAAGAACTTAACGGCAATATTATTTTTGACAGTTGCGTTGCACGTCCATCAAAGATCATTTGCATTGGGCTAAATTATATTGATCATGCAAAAGAAATAGGTTCAGAGCCACCAAAAGAACCTGTGATATTTTTAAAATCAACCACAGCTTTATGCGGGCCTTTTGATAATATCATCATTCCAAAACATTCCAGGAAAACCGATTGGGAGGTGGAATTAGCTGTTATAATCAGCAAGAAAGCAAGTTATGTTTCTGAAGATGAAGCAATGAATTTCGTTACCGGTTATTGTTTGCATAATGATGTATCTGAACGTGAATTTCAAATGGAACGCGGCGGCACATGGGATAAAGGAAAAGGCTGTGATACATTTGCGCCAATGGGCCCGTGGCTTGTTACAAAAGATGAGATTAAAAATATTGATTCATTAAAATTATGGCTTAAGGTAAATGGTGAATTAATGCAGGATGGCAATACTGTCAATCTTATTTTCAAAGTACCCTTTATTATTTCTTATGTAAGCCAGTTTATGACGTTATTGCCAGGCGATATAATTTCTACAGGCACACCTGCTGGTGTTGGCTTAGGAAAAAATCCACAGGTTTTTTTAAAAGCAGGAGATATAATTGAATCAGGCGTTGATGGTTTGGGCAATGCTACACAACATGTAAAAGCATATGCAGAAAATTGATGCGCACCAACATTTTTGGAAATACAATCTGCAGGATTTTACTTGGATAACAAGTGACATGCATGTTATCCAAAAAGACTTTTTGCCTGAAGATCTGTTGCCGGTTTATAAACAAAATAATATAGATGGCTGTATTGCTGTTCAGGTAAATCAAACCGAAGAAGAAAATTTTTTTCTGCTGAATCTTGCGGAACATTTCAGCTTTATAAAAGGTATTGTTGGCTGGGTTGATCTGCAGACTGATAACATTGAAGAACGTTTAACGCACTTCTTTCAACATAAAAAAATAAAGGGCTTCAGGTATATTTTACAGGGAGAAGAAAATCGTGCATTAATGCTTGAAACAAAATTTATCAATGGCATCAGGCAATTAAAAAACTTTGGATTTACTTATGATATTTTAATCTTTCCTGATCAATTAAATTATGCGTTAGAGTTAGTGCGGCTTTGTAATGATCAGCTTTTTGTTATTGATCATCTTGCAAAACCATTAATAAAACAAAGTGAAATTGAAAGCTGGAAAAAATCAATGCAACAATTCAAAACGCTTGAAAATGTGTACTGTAAAATTTCAGGAATGGTTACCGAAGCAGATTGGAAGCTTTGGTCAAAAGAAACTTTTAAGCCTTATATAGATGTTATTATTGAAACGTTTGGCATTAACAGGATTATGTTTGGCAGCGATTGGCCGGTTTGCTTGGTGGCCGCTGAATACCACCAAACATTAGAAATAGTAAGAGATTATTTTGCCACTTTTTCTGTTAATGAACAGGCATTGTTTTTTGGAGGCAACGCTGAAAAGTTCTATAATTTGTAATTAACTGATTGCTTAAGAGATTATTAGTTGGCATTCTTCTTTTTAAAATAATGCCTTAATAAAAAATTATGTTGTGCTGCTTCCAGGTCTTCATCTAACTTCTGGCTGCTGCTTTCCAGGTTTTTAATAGTTTGTTTTATTGATGCGGCAGTTTCTGCATCATTTAATAAAACACCAACAGCACTATTCCTGCTATGCAAACTATCGCTTAACGTTTTTAAATTATCAGTGATAGAACTTGCGTTTAATGTAACCGCATGCAATTGAGCTACAGAATTCTTTAAGTCTTTATACATTGATGTATCGGTAATAAGATCATTAGCAAAATTACCTGGTTCATTTAATTTTTTAGTAAAGTCGTTAATGTTGGCAAGTACAGATTTACTTTTTGCAGACGCAGCTTCAAAATTACTCATAGTGCTTTGCAATTCGTTTACAGAAACATTAATCTTATTTGAAAGATCTTTATTGTTTAATAAAGATCCTAACATACCGGTTCCGCTATCAATTTTATTGGTGATGCTTTTAAAGCTGCCTGTAATAGCCAGCAGGTTTTTATTATTTGCCTGTAATGTAGCCAGCATATCTTCTGTACTGATGGCTTTTTGTGCAGTTAAAAAATCACCGTTAGCTACCTGTGGCAATGCTTGTGTGCCACCAACAATTACTACAATTTTATTGCCTATCAGTCCATCTGAACTTATCTTGGTTTGTGCATCTTTATGTATCATAGGTTCTAAAGATTTTTGAAGCACCATAGAAACCTGCACACGTGTATCAGGCATAAAGTTTATTCTTTTTACGGTGCCAATCTTTACACCGGAAAGCCAAACGTTATTACCTTCCTGCAAGCCACTTACATCATTAAAAATGGTATTTACAGTAAACCCTTTTACAAAAGATTTTTTTTGCTTACCCAGCGAGAAAACGCCTGCAACAAGTATGGCAAGACCTAAAATAATAAAGATGCCAACAATAACAGAGCGGTTACTTTTTTCAGATTTCATAATTTTTTATCAGTTAAAATTTATGCGTTTTTATACTTTGATTCATCAGCAGTAAAATTATAATTGTAGAAATTTTCCACTCTTGCATCTTTAGTAGCAAACACTTCTTCAAAGCTGCCTTGTGTTAAAAACTTTCCATCAAGCAACATAGCCAAACGATTACCTGTTGTGCGTGCACAGGTAAGATCATGTGTTATGATGATTGCACTTGTATTAAATTTTTCCTGCACGCTGTTTATAAGATTATTTATTTCTGTGCTGGTGATGGGGTCAAGACCTGCAGTTGGTTCATCATACAACATAATTTCCGGCTTAAGAATAAGTGTACGTGCAATGCCAATGCGCTTGCGCTGGCCACCCGAAAGTTCTGCCGGCATTTGATTAATTGCCTGCAATAAACCTACATTCTCCAACACTTCTTCAACACTTTTATTGATAGCCGCACGACTAAGGTTACGCTTATTTCTGATCAGCGGAAACTCAAGGTTTTCGCGTATGGTCATGCTATCGTATAAAGCACTGTTTTGAAAAGAAAAACCAATGCGCAAACGTAACTGGTTCCACTCTTTGCCACTAAGTTCATTTATATCTTTTCCTAAAATATTTATTACGCCGCTGTCTGGCTTTAGTAAACCTGAAATAATCTTGATTAACACAGATTTGCCTGTGCCTGAACGCCCAAGCACTACAACATTTTCGCCTTCATGCAAATCAAGATCAACACCATTAAGTACAACAAGATTGCCGAACGATTTCTTCAAATCTTTTATATGTATTACTGCATTATCATAATTAATCACCGGCATCTTTATAATTTATTGGTTATCACTTTTGTTGATTTCATCTTATTGCATTTACAAATTGTACTACGATCATTTCTTCAATAAAAATTAAAAACATTGAAACTACAACGGCGGTATTTGCTGCTTTACCAACACCCTGTGTTCCGTTTTGTGCATGATAACCCTGGTAACATCCGGTGATGCCGATAGTAAATCCATACAATAAAGATTTAAACACAGATGAAAAAATATCTAAAAAAGATATGGTGGTAAAAGCATTTTCAAAAAAGGCACGAAAGCTTGTTTTCTCGTTTGCATACACATTTATAAATGAACCCATCATACCAACAAAAGCAGAATACATCATCAACACAGGCTGCATTAAAGTAATGGCAAGTACACGGCTTACCACTAAAAATTTAAACGGGTTGGTTGCTGAAACTTCCATGGCATCTATCTGCTCTGTTACTTTCATTGAGCCTAATTCAGCCCCCATGTTAGAGCCAACTTTACCCGCTGTAATTAATGCTGTAACCAGCGGCGCAAGTGCACGTATAACAGCAATGGAAATAAGGGAAGGCAGCCATGAGCTTGCACCGAACGTAGCTAATGAAGGCCTCGATTGCTTGGTAAAAACAATACCGGTTATAAAGCCTGTCAGCGAGATTAATGGCAACGATTTATAACCTACTTCAAAGCATTGCTTCATTATTTCACTGCGCTCAAAAGGTGGCGTAAAAGCTTCTTTAAAAAACCTTATAATAAATTTATAAACGCTGTAAGTATTTTTAAAAAACTGATCTGTGTTTTTTGAGATCAGGTATTTTTTTACAGGCAGGTTGCCTGTATCTTTTGAATTCATGTTGTAGTTAGTTACGCGTTATATAAAGACTAATTTAATGCCATGTTTCAAAAACAAATTGCTAAACAGCAATATCATTATTAAAAACAGCAGCAGGTTTATCAAAAAGATAGATAATAAATCCAACCAACAAAATACCAATACCAACTGAGCTTTCAACAGGCCGATCAATAAAGGTAAACATCAATATCCAGGCATTAAATAAAAGAAAGATAATCTGCAGCCAGGGCTTAAAAGGTGTTTTAAATGTGCCGGGAGAACGATACTTTATAAACAAGCTTGTTGCCACCGTTAACGAAGCCATTAATTGTAACACAAAGCCTGCATACAATAACAATTTTTCAAACGACCCGGAAAGCATCAGTAACAAACTTATTACAACATGCGCCCAAACTGCTTTAACCGGTATGCCATGCTGGTTAGATGTGCCAAGCGCTTTCCATAAATTATATTCTTTTGCCATGGCGTGTGTAACTCTGGGGCCAACCCATAAATAAGAACTGATGGTTGCTATTAATTGTATCGCAATAAAAATGCTTATCCACTTGCCGCCTGGTAAGCCAAGCAGGTTTGTAAACGAAATAAACGTTGCTTCTTCTTTGTTTTGCAGTTGTTGAACAGATGCATTCTTCAATAAAACATATTGAAACAATACATACACCAGCGATACAAACAATGTACTTGCAATTAAAGCATAAGGCAGGTTGCGCAAAGGTTTGTTTATTTCAAATGCAACATAGGCAGCCGCATTCCAGCCGGTGTAGGCAAAACTTACATACACCATACTTACTGCAAACCCGGGCTTCAGCAATTCATGCTTCCATGTATTATTAAAATTGATGGCATTTGCATGCTGACCAGGCAATATCATTGCAATAAAAATCAACGTAACGATGAATAAAACTTTGATAAGCGTTGTATAATTCTGAAAGCGGCTGCTGTGTTTTATAGTAAAACTATGCATGCAACCAATTATGATAATAATGGCGGCGGCCAGCCATAAATTATTTTGCAAGCCAAACGGTGCCAGGTATTTTGTAAAAGCCATTGCCGCTAATGCAACAGGTGCCGAGAAGCCAACAATTAAACCTGCCCATGCAGATAAATAACCAAGTAGCGGATGAAACAATCGTGAGAGATAAATATAGTCACCGCCGCTTTCTTTAAAATTCGTCCCTAATTCTGCATAAGCAAAAGCACCAAACAATGCAAACAACCCGCCCAAACACCAAAGCAATAAAATGCTCCAGGTATTTTGTACCGATGAAAGCTGGAACCCAACACTGGTAAAAACGCCGGTACCAATCATGTTGGCAATTACAATTGAAATTGCAGTTAAAAGGCCAATCTTCTTTTTCAATGCATTAAAAATATAGTTGAAACATGAGATTGCAGAATTTGGTAGAAAGAAAGTGATTTAATGTGTGTTCCTTTTATACTTTGAATGAGACAAACTTATTTAATACGAAATCCTTTTGTACTTCAGATAAAACAAGCCTGTTTGGTGCAAATTCCTTTTGTAATTTGACTTAAACACTCTGTTTGATACGAAATCCTTTTGTACTTCTTATTGAACAAACATGTTTGATGCAAATTCCTTTTGTGATTTGAATAAAATCACTCTATTTGATATGAATGCCTTTTGTACTTTGTATTAAACAGGTTTATTTAATACAGTTTTTTGTTAGAAAACGAATAGAAACACTGTGTCAAGACAATAAATCCTGTTTAAAAGCAGGTGGCTTGCGCATTTTTGATGCCTGCTCGTAAGCAAAAGCAACCGAAATAATATCTGGTTCTTTATAAGCAGTTGAAAAGAACGAAATACCAACCGGCAGATCATGCACAAAACCCATCGGCACGGTTATGTGCGGAAAGCCGGAAATTGCTGCCGGCGTTGAAAAAGAAAAACCTGTATCATAATCACCGTTAATCAAATCAATACAGCAAGCGAGTCCATTTGTTACGCCGCATAATGCATCAAGCTTGTTTGTGCTTATAATATCTGCTATAATTTTTCTTGATGATAAAGTTGTTGCCAGTGCATCTGTATATTCTTTTGTAGTAAGATCACCTTTTGCATTCGCTTCAATTAATGTTTCCTGTTTAAAATAAGGCATTGCCTGAGCTTCATTCTGCTTATTAAAATCAATTACATTTTTTAATGTTTTCATTTTGCTGTTTGCTGAAGCTAAGTAACGGTTAACACCATCTTTAAATTCATACAACAACACTGTAAACTCTGCATCACCTACTTTTTTAATATCATGAATGGATTTTATCAAATCAATTTCTACAATCACAGCACCTTTATCTTTCATCTTCTGTATCGCATCTTTATATAAAGCAATAATGCCTTCATGCCCTTTTAAATGTGATTTTTCAACGCCAATACGCTTGCCTTTTAACCCATCTTCTTTTAAAAATTGTGTGTAATCGGTAAAAGATTTTCCATTACTTTTCTTTGTTGATTTATCATCAGCATCAACACCTGTTAATGCACCCAATAATATCGCAGCATCAGTTACGGTACGTGCAATCGGGCCAGCCGTATCCTGCGTAGCAGATATCGGTATAATGCCACTTCTGCTCCACAAGCCAACCGTTGGTTTTATACCAACAACGCCATTAACAGATGATGGCGAAACAATTGAACCATCTGTTTCTGTACCAATGCTGATGGCACATAAATTAGCTGCAGTTGCGGCGCCTGAACCTGCACTGGAACCGGATGGATTGCGATCAAGAATGTAAGGGCATCTTGTTTGACCTCCCCTGCTGCTCCAGCCGCTGGTTGATCTTGATGACCTGAAGTTTGCCCACTCACTCAAATTAGTTTTGCCTAACAATACAGCGCCGGCTTCTCTTAATTTTTTTATGATGAAGGCATCTTCATTTACTATGTTGCCGCTTAATGCCAAAGCTCCTGCGGTTGTCATCATTTTATCACCGGTGTTAATATTATCTTTTATTAAAACCGGAATACCATGAAGTTTACTACGCACTTTGCCTTGCTTTTTCTCTTCATCCATTGCTTTTGCAATGGTTAATGCATCCGGATTTAATTCAATAACCGCATTTAATTGCTGGTTGCTTTTATCTATGTTTTGAATGCGCTTCAAATATTTGTTTGTTATATCAACAGAAGTTAATGCGCCGCTTTGCATTTTTTGTTGAAGTGCATCAATGGTTATTTCATTGAGATCAAAATCATCATTAACAGAAGTTGTTTCTTTTTTATTAATGTTGATAGATGCTTTGGCAGATGTTGTTAATAACAATCCTGCAAGTGAAGTATTGCGAAGAAAGTTTCTTCTTTTCATAACTAAGTTTGATCATCGCATATTACTTCAATTTCAGTAACTGAAGAAATATGATATCAAACTAAGAAATCAATTAAAAACTTAAGCAGGTTTAATTACAGATGGTTGTAATTTGATTTCGCTTGGCGTTTGCTTTGAATCTTTTCTTTTATAAGTGAAAAGAAACCATAAAACGTTATCACGAATTAATAAATTATAAATCATTATCGGCAATATTGCACCGGTTACAATACATGAACTCAAAATGATAAAAGGATTATGTATGCTTAAAACATGCGTAATAAATAT